>CAMQBP010000228.1 GCA_946999025.1 uncultured Prevotella sp.
ACAACCCATCTATCCGCCATATCCACCGGTACAAAATCTGATGCCGGAGAACGCAGAATCGGAGAACTCAAAACAAACTGAGCAATTGCAAGAACAGATCAATCAATTGCAAAAGCAAATTGAAACCTTGAGTACAACCGTTCAGGATCCAGCTGTTAGGCAACAGGTAGACTCCATGGCAAGGCAGCTTAATAACTTCCGTGTGCAAAAAGACACGGTGATTATGGCTGCTCCTCTTGAGGAAACTGTCACAGAGAGTGACCAGCATCATGAACTGGTTCAGCCGGCACAGACAGTGAAAGTCGCTACTTTTGACACCAATATCAGACAGGTATTCTTTGAAATATCATCGGATGCATTGTCAAAAGAGGCAAAGCACACGCTCGATGAATTGGCAAATGTGCTAAAAAGCAACCGCAAGTTGAAAGCCGAACTGACAGGATTTTCCAGTCCAGATGGTCCGAAGGCGTTCAATCGCGACCTTGCCATGCGCAGGATGAACAGCGTAAGAACCTACTTACTGAAGAATGGTGTTCACACCAATCAAGTGTCTGCGCTATCTTACGGCATCGACAAACATTCGGAGATGAACACGTATGCGCGCAGAGTTGAGGTGTGCGTTTCACTCTAAAAGGTAAAGAAAACAGAACGGATAGTGTGAAGAGAATCAAGCATGATTTGTTTGTATCGAGAAAACAAGCACCTGATTCAAGCTATCACTTATCCCACACAAACCAACAACCACTCGTGGTTTTGCAAATATCGACAGTTAGGATGGATGAATCCAACTATCGTCGACAACAAAAGAAGCAAAACTATGAGTGGTTGTTTTATTAGCATGTCACGCACGCCCTTGGCGACTCCCGCATAGGTAATCATCAGGTGGCGTGTTAAGGAAGCCCAGTCAATCATCCCAGCAACGACATGTTCCGGCTATGTCAGATAAGATATTCCATCGATGAAATCAACACTTTCCCCTGCTGAGATAGAACAGATGCAATAAAGTTGTACTGTCGTGCAACCCTAACAGCCTATGGTTTTTTCTCCATAAGCATGCCGTTGCCGGCATCAATCTGCTGACGTTCGGTGTCAAGTCGGTAAACTGTGATGTTATTGGGATCACCAAAGTCGCAAACCAACTGTCGGTTTTCATAATAAAATGTTCCACTGACGGTTTCGTCGCCAATGCTCTCCGTGATTTTTTTATCGTTGATGGTCAACTTAATGACCCCATAATCTGTTCCGTATGTCCAAGTTCCTTGAATCCAGCTGGGTGCCTTTCCGGGATGAACCTCTTCAAATGGGTCAACCTCTGCATGAGAAGATGACGCGTCATGCTCCTGGTCAAGTCGATATTCCGTATTGTCATCGGCCAAAGACGAGCTGTCTAATCGATCAGTACGAACTGATTTCCAACAACTTCTGACAGTCAACACCAGTACCAAAAGAATAACAAAGAACAGGAAGAAACATGAACGGAAGAACCCACCTCGCTTTTGATTCTGCTCGTTGCAGGTGCCTTTCATAGGCTTATGATACGCTCCAGCAGCTCCAGCAGAATGCGCATCTGCTCGCTGCCAATCGAGATTTTCCGATCTACCGGTAGGTCTTTCTGTTGAAGTGCCCATCTCTCCTACCGCATGAGTGCCGGTTGACGTGCCTGTGTACACTGCTCCAGCGTCGCTTGCCACGCCCTCATCGGCCGCATCTTGAGCGGATGTCGAGGGTTCAGTCTGCTCATTCGCAGCGTCCTCCATGAGATAAGTAAAGGGCTGTCCGCATCTGGGACACACACAGGCTATCTCTGACATACCGCTCGGGGCTGTGATGTCATATCGAAATCTACACTTGGGACATTTTACTTGCATATCAATGGGTTTACTATCAAAAAGAGTATTCTAACTAATTGTGCATCAAGGATTAACCAATAGCTGTTGAATTGGCATCCAATAGCTATGAGTTTGGCAACCAATAGCAATGAGTTTGGCCTCCAATAGCAAAGAGTTTGAAAAAGTGAGTCAATGACTAATCAAATTTCACCACCGCCTTGTTCACCACACGCCATATTCCATTCTCGAACACTGCCGACCCTTCGTCAATCGTTTCGATGGTCCGAGGATAGACACTGGCGTTGCCAACGACCTTGCACACCGGCTTGACAAACTGCGAAACGCTGATCATGGCCGTGGCAATGGCATCCGGACTGTTCAACATGATGAATGTGCCGTTCACACCGTCTGTGGTAGACAGCTGATAGATACTTTTGCCAATCTGCTCGGTAGGCGATGCGCTGTCGAAACAACCGTCACTGCTTGGCGCCGGCAAATAACAAACACGACTGGCTGATGGCGAGGATGTGGCCATCTGGTGGGGTTGTTCGTGCTGAAGCTCTACACCCGTCTGCGGTTCCAACGAATCAGCGATATCACGTTCGGTCGTGGACTTTTGTTCTTGCTTTTCCTGTATTTGTTGCAGCGCAGCGGTCAGCTGTTTTACCTGATCCCGCAACGCAACAAGGTGCTTCTCCAACTTTGCGATGCGCTCCTCATAGGGTTCGAGCTGCTGTTGTATCTGCCGTTCTATCTGTCCTTGAAACATAAGTCTTTACCTCCCCACGTTTTTATAGGTTCTCAATCAAATTGTCCCGAATACTGCCAATAATCGGATAGAAGAACAAGGTGTCCTCAATGGGGTCACTGCCGTTCTTGTCGTCTTGATTCTTGTTAACGTAGTTCCAGCCATTCACCAAGTGATGCATCAAGTCTTTGTTAACCAATTGCTTAAACAGTTGCAGACTATGGTTGTCAACCAACAACCTGTCTACCACATGAATGTCCTCGCAGAGCTGACAGAAGAAGTCATTGAATTGGCGCACCTGCTCAACGATGGCAGCGCAAACCTCCTCGTTGTCCATGTCGTCGTAGCGCAACGTTTCCTGACTGAGCATGGTATAGTTGTACTTAACGGAGCTGTCAAAGCTGTCCAGCAGTCGGTTCAATTGGTGAACATGTTCGCAACCGGTACTGTCAGCCACTTGCATCAAGGCGCCTCGGCATGTAATTTGTTTCGGTTCATTCTTCTCCATGACGATATTGAATCCATCTTCATCGTACTGTTGGCCGTACACTCGCTCGATAACCGTCTGTGCAATGAGGTCCAGGTCTCGCTGCGTGCCAACGATGTCCAGCACCTTCGAACCCGTACCGGAGAACATGATGCTGCGAGGCATGTCGAGATTGCGGTGCTTCATCATCTTGGCCACATAGTAGATGAGCGTTACGAAGAAGTAAATGAAGACGATTTTGCGCTGTCCATCTTCGTTAAGTCGCATATTGTAAGAGAAGACATCGTTGTCGCCAACCACCTTATTATTAATCACCGAGAACAAGAATGCGTTGATATCTTCAGACTTTCGCTTGGCCGTGATGTCGTCCAAGATGCCGTTCAACTCACCATACTTGTCATCGTCAGCATCGAACAAGCGTTTGAAATAATCAACATATTTTACGAGCATAGGGTTGGTATCACCGTGAGGAACGTCCGAGAAGCCGTCACCGAAGAGTACGTTGGCTGCAAACCTGAACGATGTGAGGATGGTGGGTTGCTGCGCATTGCTCGCATAGACCACCACATCGCTGGATCCACCACCGATGTCAATGCTGGCAACGGTGCTGGCTGCACCCTTAAACTGACTTGAACTTTTGTAGAAATAATATGGAGCCACGCTCTCGGGCATCTGTATCAGATTGTCTTCTGTCACGGGGATGCCAAAGACCTCACTGAAAGTTTTGGCCCACATCTCGCCCAATTTGCGCACGTTGCCCACCTTCATGGACAGCGGATAGAACCAAAC
>CAMQBP010000229.1 GCA_946999025.1 uncultured Prevotella sp.
TATGAAATTATGTGTATGAGGGGAGAGGGTTGCAACTGGGTTTTACGACTGACCCCTTAAAGCATTGCTTTTGCAGGAGCACTGTTGCGCCTATATGGCGTAAGTTGTTGAAAAATAAAGAAATATAAAATTCGCCTATTTGTGACCAATCACCTGTTTGATTGCAAATAGGCGAGTATTTGGCATGGTTGTCAAGATATTTCGTATGCTAAAAACTATGATCTCAACCGGTGAGTTTTCTGTTTTCATCCGTTGAGTCTTTTGTTTTCATCCGTTCGATTTTCTGTTTACATCCGTTCAGTCTTTTGTTTTCATCCGTTGAGTTTTCTGTTTTAACCAGCTGTTTGAAGGCATTTTCCTTTTGCAGCATCATTTTTTTTGTCGCTGAAAATATGGCTGGCGGGCTGTGTGATGCTGGTAACCGCCAATCCTCATCGCCTCAACTCCCTTTTGACTTGTTGCGATAGGTCATGTCAGTGTGGAGAAAATTATTTTCTCCGAGAACTCTGCGTGAGCAACTTTTTTGTAAAATGTTTGGCGCATTAGAAAAAACACTGTATCTTTGCAACCGCAATTAAGCCCAGATGGCGGAATAGGTAGACGCGCTGGTCTCAAACACCAGTGGGGCAACCCATCCCGGTTCGAGCCCGGGTCTGGGTACGCATAACGGTTGATAACTCATTGATTATCAACCGTTATTGTTTTTCTGGGTAGCAAAAGGGTAGAAAAAAGCGACATATTCATATCTATTGATGATGTAAAAACGTAAACAGCTCTTTTTACATAAAAATTTTAAACACCAATTTATCCCGTAGGTTTATATGAAAGAAGCTATGTCGCCTTTTTGAGGGACGACTACACTTAATAGTACATTTCTATGTATTGGTATGCCTTTTCAAAGACATCATTATCTTTGATATTGTACTTGATCCACAGAATAGAACGAAGTTTCTTCTTGATTTCACGTTGAGCTGTGATGCTCTTGAAAGCATCATTGAACTGTCGCACAATGTGGACAACTTCATTATCAATGTCGTTTACTACATTCTCAACAACTACAGGTGTATCTTCGGTTCTGATGCTCTGGAACAGCTCCGTGAGGGCTGCTCGTGCCTGAGCACGCTTATCCTGAGGTTGATCAACCTTCTTTTCTTCTTCAAGCAGATCCTTAGCCAGAGTAAGCAGTTGCTTCAAAAAGTCGATGCTTGAGATGAGATTCTGGGTCATGCGGTCACGAAGTTCGTCGAGTTTTTCTGCAAACTGCTTGAACTTTGGATCTTCGGCATGTTCGCCTAATCGCAGACGAAGCATCTTCTCTACCTCGACAATCTTCTTTTGCACCTTCTTCTCGTCTTCCAATACAGAGTCGATGATATCAGCATCCACAACAAGATTCTCAAGTGAAGTTCCAATGTTGATCGTGTCGATATTACGGTGAATAATCTCAATGGTCTTTGCACCAAGTAGCGTCCAGATAAGATTCCCGCCGCTCACCGGACGAACACTCTGATACACCTGAGCCATCCAAGTATAGTCGTTCTGGTATGGCGCAAGATAGGTATCAGGCGAGATTATCTCCCAAGCCTTTGAAAGACGGGCAAAGTGACGAGCAAAGTTAGTCTTTACACCTTCATCCTTCAGGCATTGTTGAGCAGCGGTCAATCCTTCCCATCCACCAATAGTTCTATCTACGCCCGGGAAGAACTCGAGGCACTCTTGCATGAATGTAGGAATCAAGGACTTTATCTCGTCCATATTCTTGATGATAGTCTTGACGCTCTCTTCGTCAAAGGCAAGACTCTTGGCCACATCTTCAAACACACCGACGAAGTCAACAATCAAACCACACTTCTTGCTCTCGTTGTACTTGCGGTTGGTACGGCAGATAGCTTGCAATAAGGAATGATTCTTCATCGGTTTGTCAAGGTACATACACTGAAGAATAGGAGCGTCGAAACCAGTAAGCAGTTTGCTGGTCACTATAACGAACTTCAGCGGTGACAGAGGATCGCGGAACTGATCAAGAAGTTTCTTCTCCTCGTCGCGACTACGTTTGTAAGGCTTATACTCGTCAGCCTTATCACCAGCCGTATGCATAACAATTGTGGTCTGATCGTCTGTACCAAGCAGGGCATCAAGTGCTTTTTTGTATTTCACACAGCAGTCACGGTTATATACCACCACCTGTGCTTTCATGCCTGTAGGCTCCACATACTCACGGAAGTGATTCACGATGTACTTACATACATCATTGATACGCTTGTCTGCCGTGAAGAAGGCTTCCACGCTGGTGCGGCGTACAAGTTCATTCTTGTCTTCCTCACTAATCTGGTCGGTAAGCGCATCAAACTCCTCTTGAAGCTTTGTCTCGTCCAAGTGCATCTCCACAGGAACCGTCTTGAAGTTCAGTTCGAGTGTTGCACCATCAGCTACAGAATCCTGGAACGTGTACTTTGAGATGTAGCCATACTCATCTTCCTCTGCCCCAAAGCATACGAAGGTGTTGTGATCATTTCTATTGATGGGCGTGCCAGTCAAGCCGAAGAAAAATGCGTTTGGCAATGCGGTACGCATCTTCTTTCCAAGGTCACCTTCCTGTGTACGATGGGCCTCATCCATCAAGAGGATAATGTTGTCTCTATCGTCAAGCACCTGCCCATCAACTAAATCTCCAAACTTGAAAATCGTGGTGATAAGAATCTTGCGTTGATGAATCTTTGTCTCCAGTTCAGATTTACTCTCAATTCCTTCCACATTGGGAATCTCTGCACGTGTGAAATCACCAGTAATCTGATCTTCCAAATCAATACGATCGTCCACAATGAGCACAGTAGGCGACTTCAAGTCTTGCTGCAGACGAAGTTTTTGAGCTGCGAAGACCATCAACCAGGATTTACCCGAGCCTTGGAAATGCCAAATCAAACCCTTCTTTGGTCCATTGCCGTTTCTGTAAGTGTTCAAGACACGATGCACGATAGCCTCTCCGCCCAGATACTGCTGATATCGGCACACAATCTTAATCTTCTGCCCGTTCGCAGTACCTGTGAACACAGAGTAGAAACGATAAATGTCCAGCAAACGCTCTGGTTCTATAAACTCCATATAGTTGTGCTTTACCTGCAGCAATGAACCATGGAGACGTTTTTCGTCAGCAAACCAAGGTCCCCACTTTTCAATCGGGCATCCAATGCTTGCATACTGCAGTTCCTTTCCCTCGCTGGCAAAGCAAAGGATGTTAGACACGAACATCTCAGGGATGCTCTTTTGATAGTGCATGATGTCTGTAGCACCATCAGCCCAGGTTACTTGTGGACGAACAGGTGTCTTGGCCTCGCCAATTACCATAGGAATACCATTGATGACGAACACGAGGTCAAGACGCTTGCCTCCCTCCTTGCTAAGGCGAGGGTATTCCCACTGGTTAGTAACGACACAGCGGTTATTATACTCCTTTCCATCCTTATCTTTTCCATCGCTGAAGAAACGTATGTTGATGTTATCACCATCAGGGCCAAAAGGATATGAGTTTTCCTCAAAAAGAAGCTTGCGGAACTGGTCGTTTGCATCCACCAGTCCATCAGGCTGTCCTCCACTGGTGATGGTAGCACGCAGTTTATATATAACCTGCTCTGCCTGTTCCGAAGTGATTGGGTTGAGACGGAGCAATGCCTCCAAGAGCCATTCAACTACAAGTACCTCATCAGGGAGACGAGGCACGAATTTTGGCTCAACATAGATCCAGCCACGTTGGGCAGCTGCGTTTATGAGCATCTGCTCCACTGTATTGTCTTCGTTAAAGTATGCCATATCTTCAATTTTATTATTCAAGTAAACCTTTCCCATATTCGCTG
>CAMQBP010000230.1 GCA_946999025.1 uncultured Prevotella sp.
CGTTGCTCACGGCATCATAGCTGTAGGCATTGTCCATGATGGTGCCTGCCTTGGCATTGACCACAAGATTTTGTAGTCGACGACGCTGTGGGTCATAAGAGTAGAAAGTCTCCGCTCCGTTGCAATACTTCAGGTATGTGCGCTGCTCAAATTTGTCATAGCCCAACTTGGTGATGTAGTCATATCCGTATGACTTCTCGCCACGGACTTTTTCAAGAAGACCTCCGAGGTTGTAGGAATATGTAACTCGCCAAAGATTGCCGTTTCCCATACTGTTGTTCTTCTGTTAGTTGTTCATCGCAACATCAAGTGCTCATTAAATAGGTGTGGTGGCTTGCGTGTCATCAATTTGGATACCAGAAGAATCGAAAATATTATAAAGCCGTTTCAGTTCACTGATTAACATAGATGAAAGAGAGTCCCATATAAATAAACTTGTTGAATCATCGCGATTACAAAAGTGTACCTTCTCATCAGTGGTCATATATAATAGAGAACCATCCCAATCATAACTGCCGATAAACAACATTTCTTCTGTTGAATTTCTAGGCTTATCATACTTATTAAAACTAATTAAACTATATGGTTGCCATGAGAAATCAACAGTTCTCACATAGTTAGAACGATATCCAAATAGACATAAGGTATCCCCAAGTATATTGAGTCCATTTGAGAAGTTGGTCAAGAAATCAACATATGAAGTTGGAATCTTTTTGCTAATACCATCTTCCATTTTTATTATTTCGTTTTTGTCTATTGGTGAATAGAGTCGATTCAGCCACGCACTTTCCGCAATATGCGGTGCTCTGCCAATCAACATTGCACCAGTTGATTTACTATTTTCTATTCCTAGAAATGAAAATTTCAGGAGTAATTCTTTTATTTCTGAATAATCTTTCATATCAAAGTAACGTTTGATTTTGTGCCCTGTTCAGTTATAACTGAGCAGGACACAATTTTTTTAATCTTTATTTGGATTTCTGTTTAGTAACTCTCCATGTGTTTCATTACGGAAATTTCCTCCATGAGCATCAAGATGTTCAGGACGTTTGACAAATTCAATATTATTGGGGTTCCTGCAAGTCCTGGGTGATCTTTTACATTATTAATGTGATGACCCTCGTTACTCTATGCGGCGCGGGTCTGAACCGTATGAGGCGAAATCGCCGACCTTCGACACTATTCTCTGTGAACCTGCGTAGATATGCTTGGTGTAGCGGCCGCCCTGATTGGCGACAAGGTAAGGACTGACATAGAGCGAGAACTTCGCTGTGTTGGTCAAGCCTCCGGAGAAAACTCCATTGACATAAACCTGATCACTCTCACCGGAAGTCTTGACAGTGCGCTCACCGTCGGCGTCATACCAATAATTGGACACGAAACCGTTGTCGTCCACTGAAAGCAGACGGTTCTCCTCGTCCCAGATGAGCTTGCGCTCACCGACGCTGTTGTCCCTATGTCCGTCGGTCATCATACGGCTCGTGTTCACATATACAAGGTTTCCGTTCTTGTCATATGTATAAACGTGGCCGTTCTCCACATTGTTCCCCTCCGGGGTCTCTTCTGTACGGTAATTAACATCCTTTACACTTTCAAGCTGGAATTTCTTGCCTTCTTCCGTGCTGTAAGTATATGAGAGGTCATAGCCGACATTGAGAGTGCCGTTGAACTGCACGTTATCCTGCGTCAGATGCTGACGTTTGGAGGTGATGCGGTGCATATTGTCATAGCCCATGACGAGGGTATAGGATGCCGATTTGCTGTCAGCTCCGGTGTAATATAAAATAATCACTTAAAGTTGTCATTATTATATTTTAATTCATTTTGAAGTTGTAAGAAGTTCTTAGTTGCTTGAAAATCTTCAGGATATGGAGATTTTGAAAATACGGTTTTTACTAATCCTT
This sequence comes from uncultured Prevotella sp., assembly GCA_946999025.1. Lineage (GTDB taxonomy): Bacteria > Bacteroidota > Bacteroidia > Bacteroidales > Bacteroidaceae > Prevotella. Next base: position 1,905 of record CAMQBP010000230.1, read on the forward strand.
TATTCAGATCAGAGATGTTTAGATAAAATAATGGGACATCCCATTTTGTGGTAAAGATTAATTGTCCGTTATCGTGTTGTACCTTCTTTGATATAAGTGAAAAAAATACATCATCAGGCTTTGTCCTAATTACACAACCTTCACAAAAAGATTTCTTTTCTCCAACTTTACATACATATGTATTTAGCTTAAAATCATAAGTGCTAAGTTCGCAATTGAATTTTAATCTGAGGTCCAAGTCGGTAACTTTTATATTGCAAAAGTTCCATCGGTATACAAATCCAGACTTACGAAGCACGCTACAATCATTTAGTAGCTGATTTAATGGAATAAGTTTTTTTCGAGAGATTACAATCAAGGCTTCTCGCAAAATCCCCATAATATATATACATCTATCATAATCATCCAAACGATTGTACACTTCCGAATTGAATATAGCGAAGTACGTGATTCCTTTGTTTATTATCTCCATAGCTTTGGACATTTCGCCAACAACTATATTGATAGAATCAAAGGTCCCATCTGTAATAAATTTGATTTTAGTTAATTGATGTGACAAATAGTATCCAATGAAAAATACATGAAAATCAAAGTGGGAGCGATAAATATTATCGCCCACACTCTGATTGAAAAAAATCTTAATCTTTTTAAGATACATAATTACGGTCTTTTATGATACTGGGGATCAATTTCTCCTTGGTTACGCAGTTTCTGAGCATTTGCACGCTCAGCATTCAAGGCTTTTTGTCGGGCATTTGGTCCTGCTGGGACATCTTCTACAACACGTGAATCAAATTTTTGTTAACCCGCTTGACGATTCCAGCGGTTAACCTGACTGTTTGCTCTATAGGATTTACCAGCTTTAGTTTTCTTTCCACTACTAATGCCTGTTTTTACAGCTTTGCCAGTTTCTTTGTCAAAAATTTCATAGACATGTTGAGCTTTTGTACTTGCTTTTGAGTTCCCATGAACGACCTTTGCTTTTTTATGTCCTTGCTTACATGCATCTATTGCAGTTTCGATAATTTTAACATCTTTCTTTATCTTACCTGCCTTAGCAATATCTCCAACATAAGGTATAATGCCAGCTAAACTTATTCCAGCATCTAGCCATTCATTGTTTTTAGCTTGGAGAGTTGCATTAAGAGCATCTGCAGCTCCAGAAGGATCGAAAATACCGACAATATCTAAGGTTGCACTAAGCACGGCCTCTCCTTGAAGGGTATAGTTACCTCCCCAGTTAATACCTAATGACGCTGCATTTACTTTAATGTCAATTAGGTCAGTAGTGAGAGTGATGCTTGTGTTTTCTTTTCCGGATATGACTATATCGTTACCATCTGGGTCAATAAATTTTACAGGATTAGAAGCGACATAGCAATAACTTGTGATATTGGGATACTTCTCTTCAATAGGATCCGTAGATAACCAAAAACTGAAACGAGGATTATAGTATCGAGAACCATAATAGTACAGACCTGTCTCCTCATCAAACTCTTTTGCGTTGAAGAGATAAGGCGTGTTCCATACGTTGTTGCGTTCCTCTATGAAGACTTCGCCGAAAGGAACATACTCTATATGCTGCACCACCTCACCGTCAAGGTTGGTGATGTAACTACTGCTGCCCAAGTGGTCGGGATGGTAGTAGAACTGCATCTTCTCGTAGACGTCGTTCGGCTTGTCTCTTGTACTTACAGAAAGAAGCTGCGTTATTATCTTTGCGTTTAACGCTGTCATAACGTACAATCGTTTATGGTTATCAATGATTTAACGTCAATCGTTCCTGTTTATTGCTTACGGCTTTTAATACCCATATAAATGATGAATATCCATATAACAATACTCTGTTAATAATCACATAATTGTTTGAAAATGAGCGAGTTGATTAAC
>CAMQBP010000231.1 GCA_946999025.1 uncultured Prevotella sp.
AGCACGAATGATGGTGCGACATTGTCGGTTGATGTGGTTCAAAAAAATCAAACAGGTGGGGCCGAACCTTCTCAAATATGGCAGTTGGTGGAGGTTGAACCCATCAACAAAATCACTCGTGAGCTGAGAGATGAGGTGATGAATGGATGGACCAAACAGTTTGTGCGACCCCGTGGTGCCAACGTTTCGTTTGGCATTGGCGGCGGATGGGGCGATGCAGAAATGCTGGAAACCATGTTGGATGCGTACGAAACGTCCGGTCAAGAAGCGTATTTAGACCTATTTAAAAAAGGCTTTAACTATTTTAAGTCTAAGGTAAAGGACAATTGGTTGCGGCACTATTGGTTTGGGTATAGATGGAATGGACAAGACTACAACGACGACGTGATGTGGATGATCATCGCTTCTGCGCGTGCCGGACTTCTCACTGGCTCAACCACCTATACCCAATTGGCCAAAGATAATTTTGACGCCATCTATCAACGGGCGTACAACCCATGGGGCATGCTGCGGTGGGCAGAAAGCTCGGGCGACCGCAACGGCACCAACTCGTGTATCAACGGTCCCGCAGAAGTAGCCGCTTGTTACATTGCCATGGCAACAGGTGATGAAACCTATTATGTCAAAGCCCGCGACCTTTATGCCAAACAACGCCGGTATTTATTCAATGCGTCTACGGGACAAGTGTATGATTCCTTTATCTGGGACGCGACAACCAACCTGCCTTCCGGGTATAATCGGTGGGCCTCTACCTACAACCAAGGCACCATGTTGGGCGCAGCCGTCATGCTTTACAACCATTATGGCGACGAACAGTACAAGCAAGATGCAGAGCGAATTATGGAATACACCGTGAAGCATCTCTGTAACCAAGACGGTATCATCAATGTTTGTCAAGTGGTGGACGGCGATTTGTCAGGCTTTAAAGGCATTTTGATGCGCTATGTGCGAAAGTTCATCATCGATTTGAACAAGCCCGAGTATGTGGAATGGATGCAAAAGAACGCCATGCAGGCTTACAGCAACATGAATTCTCGTGGCGTGATACACTCTGCGTGGCTGACGAAGTCGAGTGAAGACTTTATGTTTGGTGAAAAGCACTTTGACAATCAGCCCTTTGGATGTTCCACAGCTGTATCAGTAGCGTTCAATGCCCCGCTGAATGGCAGTCGTATTGTCAAGGATGCGTTTCAGCCCATTCGCGCAGATGAGTTTAATGCGATACAGGGTGTCTATTTGAAGGACAGCAATTCGGGGAAATCTCCCTTCGAGATAACCAATATCAAAAATGATTATTATGTGGGATATAACTGGGTTGACTTTGGCAGTCAGCCCGCAACTTCGGTGTCATTCTATGTCTCCGAGTTGGGCAATGCCAGTTATCAATGTGCCATTGAGGTTCATCTTGACAGTATAGATGGCCCCTGCATCGGTACAGCTGCCATTCCCAACACACCCGGTTGGAAGACTGTTACCGCACCGGTTGCACCAACAGACGGTATGCATCAGGTGTATTTGAAATTCGTAAACAAGACGAATGTGGCGGCGGTGGATAACTTTAGGTTGGCTGAAATGCAGTTTGGTACCGATCGGAAAGCATTGTCTGGCGACATCACAGATAATGGTGGGCAGCTCATGTCCGATCAACAGGTGGACGACTTGGCCAGTTTGACCGATAATCGATTGACAACATCGGCCACGGTGTCTGCTTTCAAGGGGCAGGCCATGTTCCATTATCGTTCGGTGGCACCCGCTCTTTTGAAGGGATATGCGATAGGCAGTGGCACCGGTGACGCATCGTTTGATGCCAAAAGCTGGACCTTGCAGGGATCGAATGACGGTCAGACCTGGACAACGCTTGATACACAAGAAGCGCAAGCGTTTGCCACGCGTTGCCAAAACAAGCACTTCAGCGTGAATACCAACAAGGCTTTTACGGATTATCGCCTGCTCGTTACCGCAACAAATGGCGGCAAAGCGTTGCATATAGGTGAGTGGCAACTCCTGGGAACCTGCCTCTTGAGCGATGATATCACAGCCGATGGCGGCAGTATGATGCACCCAGAAGGTTCTTCGTTGATAGACAAAAACGCCTCTACCATGGCATCTTTTGACGCAAATCAGGATGTTGTCATTGAATATAAGGCTGCTGGAAGCTATGTGCTAACCTCCTATAGTTTGACTAACGGTGATTCAAAGGCTGCTGACAATCCAGCTGGCTGGGTGCTCTACGGATCCAGTGATGGCCGAAACTGGACGGAGCTTGACCGCAAGCGCCATGAAACCTTCCCAGTTGAGCAGAGCACACAATTCTACACCGTTGCCTCTCAAGAGCCTTATAAGAGTTTTAGACTGGTAATTACCGGCAATCCTGGCGCCACCCATACAGCGCTGCACGAGTGGCAACTCATTGGAAAACTCATGTCAAGCGCTCCGCTTTATAACGATATTACCAAGAATGGCGGTAAGCTCACGGCATCCAATGGGGCCAATCATGCTGATTTGCAGGTGCTGACCGATAACAATGCCCGCACCTATGCTGAGCTTCCGTTCAAGGGCGAGGCATGGGTACAATACCAAACTCCTGAATCAGCCAAGGTTACGGCTTATTCTATTTGCATGGGTTATGATGCAGACAAAGATCGGCGAACATGGCAATTGCAAGCATCTAGCGATGGAACCAACTGGCGTGTGTTGCATCAAGGCAGTGCGAGCAATGTCAAGGAAAAGGGAACTTTGCGTACCTTTAAAATAACCAATAACGACTTGTATGTTTACTATCGTTTGCTGGTGAAGAAAACAGCGAGTGCAAGTGCCACTTCAGTTGTGCTGGGTGAACTTCAACTCCATGGACTTTGTGTGTCAAATCAAGATTTAACCAGTCGGGAAGGAATCATATCCTGCTATGTTCCTGGTGTGAATGGCGGTGAAGCCGTTGATAAGTTGTTTGACAAGTCGGCATCCAGCAAATACTGTTTCAGCTTCTATGGCGAATCGTGGGTTGACTACCAAGCGGCAGAAGGCATGAAAGCCAATCTGTACAGCCTTACCTCGGGCAACGACAATGCTGATCGTGACCCGCAATCCTGGAAGGTGTTAGGCTCTCATGACGGCAGTCACTGGGTGGTACTGGATGAGCGTAACGATGAGTTGTTCTACGATCGACACATCACACAGTTCTATTCTTTCGACAATTCAGAGCCATATGCGTATTATCGTCTGCAACTCGATGAGAATAAAGGCAGTGAACTGTGCCAGATTTCAGAGTTCCAACTGTTCTATTCAGATGCCATAGCTACTGGTGTGAATTCTATTCAGGAGCCTTATTTGGCTCTCAATGTTTATCCAAATCCTGTTATCGACTACCTCCATGTGGATCTTCCAGCCGAAGGACGCATTCAGGTGTTTGATTCACAAGGGTTGCTGATGGCTCAACTACGTGCTCAGAAAGGTAACAATCAAGTTGACTTTGCAAGCGTAGCCCCTGGACTATACTTGGTAAAAGTGGTTTGTGGCGCACAAAAGAAGACCTTTAAAGTGGTGAAATAGCATCTGAAAAGTGTCAAACTATTGGGTGTTTTTAAAACTTGTATTCTATCGAAAAATAGGTGGAAAACAAGTTTTGAAAACACCTTTTTTAGGTCTTTTTATAACCCGTCACGTTGAGTTTGACCAGCTATTTTTTTGTTCTTTCTCTCGTTTGTCTTAACTTTGCGGCATGCTCACAACGTATGTAGATGTCATTGTTCCGCTGCCTTTGGAAGGCACGTTCACCTATTCGGTT
>CAMQBP010000232.1 GCA_946999025.1 uncultured Prevotella sp.
TATATTTGTTTTCATTTTGGAAAGAGATAAAAGTTGTTAAAAACCTATTTGTAGCCCAAACGATACCGAAGTAGCCAATGGGTAAGCCCAGTTGGGGTTCTCTGGGTCTGAGCAAGTGAGTTTTCCGCTCTTCACGGTCAGCAGGTTTTGTCCTGAAATATAAGCTCGAACACTCGCCATGTGCCATTTTGAGACGATGATATTTGGGAGGCTATACCCTAATTGCAAAGTTCGCAACTTCAGGTAAGAACCATTTTCTACATAATAATTGGAAACGCGACCCTCGTCGGCGGTGTTGTTAGTAGTAAGCGCAGGGATGTTAGAGGTAGTATTGTCGGTAGTCCAAGCGGATAACATTCGGCTTCCTTTATTGGATCCAGCGTCTGTGATGCTCCAAAAATCAGTTTGGAATTTCTGGTTGTTGTACACATCTTGGTTCATCACGCCCTGCCAAAACATGCTGAAATCAAGGCCTTTATAGTTCAATGCCACGTTCAAACCATACGAGAATGCTGGCACTGGATTGAGTATCCAAGTCTGGTCCGCCTCGTTAATTTTTCCATTTCCATCCAAGTCTGCGTATTTCAAGCCGCCAAGTCTCGCGTTCGGCTGACCGGAGGCGAGCACCTCTTCTTGCGTTTGGAACAATCCATTTGCTACAAACCCAACAATGGATCCATAAGGTTTGCGAGCCTCTACCAGGTTTTGTTTGGTAGTATGTGCATAAGAACCCGTAGCCGAAGAGGGTAGATGCGTCACTCTGTTGCGGAAGAAATCGAGATTTCCGTTTATGTCTATTCCTAATCCATTCACCAAGGTTTGTCGATAGCCCATCATGAGTTCCATACCCCAGTTGCGTAGCGATGGACCGTTGGTCCATTGCGCGCCGCCCTCGCCCATCACAGCCAGATATGCTGGATTGATGAGCATGTCCGTTATTTCCTTGATATAAGCGTCCACCGTTCCATAAAGTGAATTACCAAAGAACATGTAGTCCAAGCCAACATTATATTGTGTGGTGGTTTCCCATTTCAAGTTATCGTTAGCTCTTTGAATGGCTCTATAGCCCGATGGAAAAGTGCCACTTCCCGCAAGTTTCAGGTCGTAAGCCGTGGACGTAGTTCGGTCAAGGCCATAGTCGACTACATAAAGACCGTAATGTGCGTTATTGTCGATACCCTGATTACCCGTTTTACCCCACGATAGACGTAGTTTTAAATCGTCTATCCATTTCGCTTGCATAAGTTCAGAAACTCGAAAACCAAGTGTGGCTGCAGGAAAATCCCCCCAGCGGTGCCTCTCTCCAAATCGAGAGCTGCCATCATGACGTAACGTGAACGAAGCCAATAGCAGGTCTCTATAGTTATAATCCACTTTTCCGAAGAACGAAGCAAGGCGGTATCCCACTTTCGCACCTGTATTACGCGCAGCTCCCGTGGCTGCATTGGGCCACATATAATGCTTGGTTTCCAAAGCGTATCCCTCGGAAAGGGCGTGAAAATCTACCAAACTTTGCTTGTTAATCTCAGAACCAAGTAGCACATTGAAATGATGATTTTTTTGGAAATCAAATAAGTAGTTGAGCGTGTTAGACCATGTATAGTTGGTATTATTTGTTTGTCCTAAATCTGTTTTGGCTACGTTGTTGTTTACAATATCGGAAGCATAGGTATGCGTTAAGGCATTGATAAACGACGTAGTGTAATCCAAACCGAAGTTGGATCTAAACAAGAGGCCTTTCAGTGGCGTAACCTCCACGTAGGCATTGCCAAAGAGTTTCCAAAAATCTAAATGGTTGTCTTTATTATGATACAGTTCCCGTAAAGGATTTTGTCGGTCGCTCATGCCACCCACAGGGCCAGCGAATGTCAGCCCGTCTTTTTCATAAACAGGTACTGTGGGCGACATTTTTAATGCATTCTCCATAGGCGCACTGTCCACTTGCTTATTATATGATAATGTGAAGTTCTCTCCTACCTTCACCATTTTGTTGATTTGGTAAGAATTGTTTAATCGGGCAGCAATACTCTGGAAGTCTGTATATTTCAAGATTCCATCATTTTTCTTGTACCCCAACGAAAACATAGAAGTAGTTTTTTCAGTCGCACTCGATAAAGATACATTGTAGTTGCGCGAGAAACCCACTCTCGAGATTTCTCCAATCCAATCCGTATCCGAGCAAACCATGCTTCGTTTTGAATTGATATAGCCATCGTAACGACCATTAACGGTATAATTTTCATAGCGTTTGGCAATGGGATTCCACGCCGTGATGCCCACCCCTCTTTCCGCTTTCAAGTTTAAGCCGTAATTGGCTGCGTAGGCAACTGGATCTATCCCGTCGTTTAAGGCGGCTTGTGTCATGGCCGTAGCATATCCCTTGGTGTCGAGCAGTTTCATCTTTGACTGTGGCGTATAGAACTGCGCAGTGAGGTTAGCAGAGAAGTCCACTTTCACTTTATTTCCTTTTTTGCCTTGTTTTGTTGTGATAATAATCACGCCATTAGCAGCTCTGCTACCATAAATAGAGGCTGAAGCAGCGTCTTTGAGTACTTGCATACTTTCAATGTCATTTGAGTTGAAAGTGTTCATAGCCGATGTCAATGGCACGCCGTCGACAATATACAATGGCTCTTGTGATGAATTGAAAGACCCTATGCCTCGAACGCGAATCGTAGCCGTGCCGCTCGGCGACCCAGTGTCAGTAATAGTAACACCAGCCACCCGCCCTTGAAGAGCTTTCATAGGATCAGCATCGGGTGACGTTCTTATAGCGTCAGTCTTTACTACCGATACCGCACCAGTCAAATCGGCCTTTCGTTGAGTGGTGTAGCCGGTCACGATGACCTCGTTCAGGTCGTTGGCACTCTCCTTGAGGGTTACTTTCATGCCTTCTGCGGCCGCAAGTTCAATCGTCTGATAGCCGATATAAGAAATGACAAGCGTCGCACCACGACTCACTTCCAGCTTAAAGTTACCGTCCAAGTCGGTCACTGTTCCGTTGGCGGAACTTTTTTCCATGACCGTCGCCCCGATAACGCCTAAGCCGCTTTCGTCGACAATGGTGCCAGTGGCTACAATTTTCTGTGCACTGGCGACCATACAAACCATGATGAGTGTAAAACTCAATAGGATTCTTTTTAGGTTTTCCATTGATTAATTGTTATTGTTAGTATTCTGGTTTTGCTGGCAAATTTATACCATGATAGCCATCGTACACACAAAATTTTCGTTCATCTGTCCCCAAAATATGTTTCATGTAACATTATTTGGAGCAAATGAACGAAAATTGCAGCAGTCAGTGGCTATGATAGGTTTGAGGTAGACTCAGCCGTTAAGTTCGCTTGGACTGATGTTATACTCGTCCTTAAAACATTTGGTGAAATAAGAGGGGGAAGTGAATCCTACGGCATAGGCCACTTCCGAGACGGTTTGGTCGGTGGTTTCGAGAAGTTTCCGCCCCCGTTGCAGGCGGGCAGTGCGGAGGAGTTCCACAGGCGAGTGACCTGTGAGCGCCTTCGCTTTGCGGTAGAGCTGCACTCGGCTCAGTCCGATTTCCTCACCGATTTGTTCCACATTGAGGTTTGAGTTGTGGAGGTTTTGCTGGATAATATCGCGCAGACGGGCGATGAAAGTCTTGTCTTTGTCGTCCAAAATCGTGCCTGATGCCATCGCCGCACCATCAGGTGCTGTATTTGAGATGGAAGACCGCACCTCGTCGTTGGCAAACAGCTGTCGCAACTGCGCACGATTTTTCAGCAGGTTGCTGA
>CAMQBP010000233.1 GCA_946999025.1 uncultured Prevotella sp.
TAATAAATTACAAATATTTTCCAATTATTTGGAAAGCAACATAGAAGATTATGAAGTATTTTGTAGACAATGTTGACGGTATTTACAGTGAAATGAATGTTGACGATCGCAAGCATACAACCATAGATATGCTGAATGGCAACACCTCTTTCAAATTCTGGTTCATTGTAACAGCACTCGGTTGCAGTGTTGTAGGTTTTTAATGCTCATATGTCATCTATTAAGATTTGATTAAATAACAATAATTCATGATAGATATGCAGAAACGTAAGATAGTATTCTTTACCGGGGCAGGCATGTCGGCTGAGTCGGGTCTGCCCACCTTTAGAGACAGCGACGGACTTTGGCACAGCCATAAGCCGTCGGAGGTGGCGAGCAAGGAGGCGTGGGAGAAGTCGCCTGAAATGGTGACGGAGTTTTACAACGAGCGTCGCCGAAAGCTCTGCGAGTGCGAGCCCAACGAGGGTCACCGCATCATTGCCCAGTTGGAAAAGGATTATGAGGTGACGGTGATTACCCAGAACATCGACAACCTGCACGAGCGGGCAGGCTCAACAAAGGTCAAGCACCTGCACGGCGAACTGATGAAGGTGCGTTCGAGCCGCAATCGTAAGACCGACGTGCGCACGCTGACCAAGGACAACTGCATCGTTCCCCCAGGCACACTTGCCAGCGATGGCAGTCTGCTGCGCCCTGACGTGGTGATGTTTGGCGAATCGGTTCCCGGAATCTTGGAGGCAGGTATCATCACAAGCAATGCCGACCTGCTGATCATCGTCGGCACCAGTCTCACCGTGTCACCTGCAAAAGATATTGTAGAGTGTGCCGACCGCATGACCAAGATCATCCAGATCAACCCCAAGCCCGTAGAGCTTGATGTGGATTCGGCTTGCTATGTGCTCGAAACGGAGGCAGTGGAGGGATTGCAGGCTTTAGTAGAAATCTTAAAAAGTGGAGAAATTTAATATGACCAAACAAGTTAAGAGTGAGTTGAAGATGAGTGAAAAGACCCAATTCGGATTCGTTAGAGAGACACAGCTGATGGCCGACAATGCACATAAACAGAATCCCGACCAGGTGTACACAGCCATGCAAGATTACCTCGACGTGATCTATCCCAACGTGCACGACTGGGTACACGATAAAGTGATACCTGGGCTCGTCGACCAAGAAGGTAAGACGGTACGCACACGTCCCGATTTCCGCAGTGAAGAGTTGAAACTCATCATTGAGTTCGACGGCCTGCAGCACTATGCTAGTCCCGATGCCATCGCCGACGACGAAAGGAAGTCGGCCACCTATACCAAGGCTGGCTATAAGGTGGTGCGCATCCCTTACTTCGTGCAGCTCACCAATGACGTGGTGCGCCAACTGTTCGGTGTGGAGGCACAGACACCTCTTTTCCCTTCAGATATTCACTCGATCAGTCCCGAGTGGAAGAACACGCCAGCCTATCTTTGTCCGGCTGGTATCAGACGAATGGCAAAGGAGTATAAGCTCTTCCCCGAGCAGTACCGTATCAATATGGAGTTCCTCAAAGGCTATGATGACCGCTTTACCGAGGCGGAAAGGTTGAGAACATTGGTAGAGGGTTGAGAATATGACTAAACACAACGTAACTTTGCCATCATGTTCCGACTATGTGAGCGAGCACCCTACGGTGCAAGCTCACTATGAGGCATTGATGAAGTACAATGCCGATGTAACGCATTATGTTGTTTGGACAGATAAGTCTGGCCTAATGGGATTAAAGGATCAATATGGCAATGCGTTGCTTCTACCTCTCTACGAGGAGATAATCCCTCTTAATATAAACACATATGTGGTCAAGCAAAAAGGGAAGTACGGTGCAATACGTGGAGGTAAACAAGTAGTGGACTGCACGATGGATACCTTCTATTACGTGGAGAATTACGGCATGCTGCTCGTTAGTCGTTCAGGCCTATATGGTTGGCAAGGTTGCCGAAATCCAGACGACGACCGTCCACCGATGTACGAGAAAGTTTATCTACCAACTACCGCCACCTTCCTTGCGCAGGACGACGACAGCGACGAGATGTTCTATGCCGAAAGGGATGGCAAGATAGAGATGTTCGTGTATGATACATTCAAGTAGTACATATCACCTTCTTCAGGCTTTGGAGGTCAGAATCTGAGTGATATCTGTAAGGTAGTTACCGCTACGATGCTCACTCCGTGCGTACCACAGCTGATGCCATTCGCCCTCGATGGTTAGATGGAGAGTATTTACGCTGTAACGCTGGTTGATGCTGTCGATAGCGGGCATAAGGAGAAGAGAAAATTTCTGATTGGCCTAATTTTAATTCTTCTTTTTCGTATTATTGATACAATTTTCATTTGGGAAGAGTATCTGCTAAAAAGGAACTATTATTAAGTTGCTAAGATAGTGCGATCATTATATTTCTTACTTAGTATTGATAAAGCTAATGAAAAATGATTCCTTGTTCGTACCTATCTGCGAAATAACTCATTTCCCTTTTTGTGAATCCTACATCTACTGCCTTGCTCTCCCAATTCATCATGATCTGAACTACATCCATAATAATAGTCTTTGCTGTGTGTTCATCAAGCATATAAAGCTCATGGGCATTATAAAGGAGATCTAAAGAAGAGGCGTTTGAATTGACATCGACCAACAATGCTTGATACATGTTGTTGGTTGGATTCATGTCGTAGGCAGGAGATAATTCCCAGCCTTCCTTGTTGAGTAAGAAGGCATGATTACGGAAGTGATCATCAGTGTTGCCAATACAGATATTGAAAGCCACACGTCTGTAGAGTTCCTGCAGATTGGCCTCTACATGGTTTCCCCCACCCGATATGATGAAATCAACAATATCGAGATAACCTTTGCCTGTGCGCTCACCATCGCCATCGTTCAATCCAAGCAAAGTCAATGAGGAAGCCATGTGGACTCTCTGGTCTTGATCATTTCTATCAAACCTTCTCGAAAGCAGAATATCCTGACCATTGCCAGCTTTTATCACGTGAGTTTCTGCCACATCGATACCACATTCTTTCGCCATCAGATGAGCGAAATGCTCCCATCGGGAGACATTGATGTCGTCATTGATTGAGGGGAATTTGGCAACATAAAGATGTCCATCGCTCTGTATGCAAGCTTTTGGTCTGGCACCACCCATCGAAGAACCAGTTTGGAAGAGATGTTGTACCCATTTCTTTTCTGGCTCAAAATGTTTGTACTCGCTCTTCTCAATCTCTCTGGCAGCTTGCAAAAGTTCGTCAATATGAATGGTAGGTGGCACACTATATTCTGGTGAGCAGCTGATATACTCACCCAATGATAGATCTTTGAACCGAACCCCACCCATACGCAGCTCATCCCCCACACCTTTGAGATAATCCCAATCAGATAGTGTATGACTTGTTTTCCCTTCTGTCTCCAGTGTGGTACGGAGGTCTATCAATCGTTGACCCCATCTGTCGGGGAGTGCATCAGAAAAACAGCCAAAGATATGGTTGCCCTGACTGTATTGTACCCCAGGGTAAGGACGAAGGTCTCGCCCGAAATCTATCTTGGGATAGTGTTTGAGCCAGTTTTTATCAAACTCAAAGGAGAAAACATCAGCGCCTCTTAGGTATTCATGCCCAAGAGTACCGATCTTTTCTTCCTTATCCATCCAGTTGAAACTGGCAATCACATCCAACTTTTCCATATCTTCTATGTTGCTTTCCAAATAATTGGAAAATATTTGTAATTTATTAACT
>CAMQBP010000234.1 GCA_946999025.1 uncultured Prevotella sp.
GTCCTGTCGAGGTGGTGACTGGCTTTCATGATGAAATGTACTCACGAGTAATCTTATAGGATAAGATAGGAGAAATGGTGGTTGATGGCTATTGACCATCATGTATCTTTCAATCAGACTGGCGTCATCCAAAAATCTAAAAAGGTTGAATAAATTTTGTGGTGTCTGTAATTTGGTGTACTTTTGTACACTTGGTAAATTTAAGTATGCAGATGAATTTTAAGAAGAAGAAAAGATGGCATGCCTTGTCAGGGCAGCCCTTAACTGATCTTGACAAACAGGTGATGTATTGGGAAAACAAGGGTAAACTGGTTCCCACCCGCGAATTAATCAAAACTCCAGAACAAATAGAAGGTATCAGAAAGTCAGGCGTGGTGAACACGGGTGTGCTGGACGAAGTGGCCAAACAGATTCATGAGGGGATGAATACGCAGGAAATTGATGATATCTGCATGAAATATTGCGAAGAGCACCACGCCATTCCGGCTTGCCTCAATTATGAAGGCTTCCCCAAAAGTGTTTGTACCAGTATCAATGAAGTGGTGTGTCATGGCATCCCTAAGAAAGAAGATGTGCTGAAAAACGGTGACATCATCAATGTGGACATGACGACCATCGTGGATGGCTATTTTGCAGATGCTTCGCGCATGTTTATCATCGGTAAGACAACTCCGGAGAAAGAACAGCTGGTTCGGGTTGCGAAAGAATGCCTGGAGATTGGTGCAGAAGCAGCGAAACCATATAGCTTTGTGGGCGATATTGGCCACGCTATTCAGAAACATGCCGAAAAATACCATTATGGGGTTGTGAGAGACTTATGTGGACACGGCGTTGGAATAAAATTTCACGAAGAACCTGATGTCATGCACTTCGGTCACAAAGGCACCGGCATGTTGCTGGTACCGGGTATGGTGTTCACCATTGAACCGATGATTAACATGGGTACCTGGAAAGTTTTCATCGATGCAGAAGATCCATACGGCTGGGAAATCATTACTGGCGACGAGCTGCCCAGTGCCCAGTGGGAGCATACTTTTGTGATGACCGAACACGGCGTTGAGATTTTGACACACTAAATAGCTTTGATGGTGCAGTTAAATAGCTTTGATGGTGCAGTAATGACGAGAAGAAGTCGCTGACTGCGCCCCGCTGAAGGAAAGAAAGAAATCATGAAGGAAGACATATATATATTAGGTATAGAGAGCAGTTGCGATGACACGTCAGCAGCTGTTTTGCGTAATGATGTGTTGTTGAGCAATGTAACGGCTTCGCAAGCCGTGCATGAAGCCTATGGTGGGGTAGTGCCGGAACTGGCATCACGCGCTCATCAACAAAACGTAGTGCCTGTTGTGGATCAGGCGTTGAAACGCGCGGGCATCACCAAAGAACAATTAAGTGCGGTAGCCTTTACGCGTGGGCCAGGTTTGATGGGGTCTCTGCTCGTAGGAGTGAGCTTTGCCAAAGGTTTCGCTCGCTCGCTGGGAATTCCATTGATAGATGTCAATCATCTGCAAGGTCATGTCATGGCACACTTCATCAAAGAGGACGATGACGACCATCAACTGCCTCCGTTGCCGTTCCTTTGCTTGTTGGTGTCGGGTGGTAATTCGCAAATTGTGAAGGTCAACGCCTACAACGACATGCAGGTGCTGGGACAGACCATTGACGATGCCGCCGGTGAGGCGATAGACAAATGCTCGAAGGTGATGGGACTTGGATATCCCGGAGGACCCATCATCGATAAATTGGCACGGCAGGGAAATCCGCATGCTTACAAATTTGCACAGCCACACGTCGCTGGTATGGATTATAGTTTTTCGGGTTTGAAGACCTCATTTTTGTATAACTTACGCAAATGGGTGGCTGAAGAACCTGATTTCATAGAGAACCATAAAAATGACATCGCAGCAAGTCTTGAGTTTACCATTGTGGATATCCTCATGAACAAACTGAGAATGGCCGTGAAAGAAACAGGCATCAACCATGTTGCCGTTGCTGGTGGGGTGTCGGCCAACAACGGTTTGCGCAACTCTTTCCGTGAACATGCTGAGAAATATGGATGGACTATCTATATTCCTAAATTCAGTTATACCACAGACAATGCAGCCATGATTGGCATCACAGGCTATTATAAATATTTAGACAAAGATTTTTGTAGCATCGATAAACCGGCATTCAGTAAAGTAACGTTTAAATAAGTAGGCTGACACATCGTGCTTAGGTGTGACTAATCGGATAAAACAGTAGGCAACAGTTATAGAAATGGAATTTGAAAGTAAAGTTATCAGTCGCGAGTTACAACAGATGTTGTACGATACAAAGAAAACGCTTGGGACGGCAGAAAGCTGTACGGGCGGTCGCATTGCGGAAGTCATCATCGCCGTTCCGGGTGCTTCCAATTACTTTAAAGGCGGTATCATCGCCTATAGCAATGATGTGAAAGAGAAGTTGCTGGGTGTTGATCATGAGGTGATAGAAGCGCAAACGGCCGTCTGTGAAGAGGTGGCCAGGCAAATGGCAGTAGGGCTTTGTGAGACATTGGATTGCGACTATGTGATTTCCATCACTGGTGTAGCCGGACCAGGCGGTGGAACACCGGAGGTACCCGTTGGAACCATTTGGATAGGATATGGAGCGAAAGACGACATCAGAACCTTTCAGCTGACGGAAGACCAAGGTAGAGATCTTAATTTGAATATCGCAACCAACAAAGCACTGCGTCTTTTCTTAGAGTATCTTCAGGCAAACGCACCCGAACGCCAACCTGCCAATCAAGTGGAAAAGTAATGCAAAATAGTATTGTTACACGGTGAAAACATCAAAAAAAACTTAATAAAAAGGATTCTTTCAAGTTTTCTTTTGGGTTTTCGATAAAAATTTGTAATTTTGCACCCTGTTTGGAATAAGTATCAAAACGATAACAATAATTTAAGATAGCAATGTCTAAGATTTGTCAAATCACAGGAAAGAAGGCACAGATTGGTAACAATGTGTCTCACTCAAAGCATCGTACAAAGCGCAGCTTTGACGTAAACCTATTCAGCAAGAAGTTCTATTATGTAGAAGAAGGTTGCTGGATTAGCCTTAAGATCAGTGCGGCTGGTCTTCGTCTCATTAATAAAGTCGGTCTTGACGCAGCGTTGAAGAAAGCCGTTTCTAATGGCTATTGCGATTGGAAAGACATTAAAGTAGTAGGAGAATAGTCATTATGCCAAAGAAAACTAAAGGAAATAGAGTACAGGTAATCTTGGAATGCACCGAGATGAAAGATAGTGGACAGCCAGGAACAAGTCGTTATATAACGACGAAGAATCGTAAGAATTCTCCTGAGCGTCTCGAGTTAAAGAAGTACAATCCTATTTTGAAGAAGATGACTCTTCATAAGGAAATTAAGTAATAAGGAGATTAAAGAATGGCAAAGAAAGCGGTCGCTACCCTCCATGAAGGTAAGATGGATGGTCGAGCATATACAAAGGTGATCAAAATGGTGAAGAGCCCAAAGACGGGTGCTTACGTTTTTGATGAGCAAATGGTTCCAAACGAAGCTGTGAAAGACTTCTTTAAGAACTAATATTTATCGACATTTGGATAAGATGGGTGCGAGTCATTTATCTTATCTCAATACATAAATACTACAGGCTCCATGGATTGGTTTCCATGGAGCCTGTAGTCGTTTTATTCATCACTTTCGAACAAAGTTATGGCTTGTATATAACTATCCTCTCGGGAGCATGAATTCA
>CAMQBP010000235.1 GCA_946999025.1 uncultured Prevotella sp.
GCTCGCTACGCATGATGCGAAGTGGTAACTGGATTGACGTGCAGGGCGAGGACTTGGCACATGTGCAGGTGTTCGCACTCAACGGAACCCTGATTGCCGCTTCCGATGCCCACGGACAACATGCGGTGAGGTTGCACGTTCCTGCTGCGCAAGTGGTGGTTGTGCGGGTGAAAACCCTTCATGGCAGCACCTTAACGAAGAAGTTAAGATAAAACGTAAGCCTCCATTACTATCTGCTTACAAAGGAATCGCATTTTGTTATGAAGAGGCCTTCAAAAAGAAAACTCCAATAAGTTGTAGCTGACTTATTGGAGTTTTTCTTATTGACAGGATGTTCTAAAAGATATATCCAACGCCTATCATCAAGCGGGAAAAATCCTTTTGTGTGATGCTGTATTGAGCTGATATGTTGAAATGTTTGATGATATTAACTCCTACTTGAGGTGAAAATAGGACATGGCATTTCCTTCCTTCATTAAAAACACCTCTATTCATATTATCAATCGTAACGCCAACACCCGCTCCCGTATAGAATTCTACCTGTGATGACAGTGGAAAATTATAATTCAGGGCAGGCAAAATCACAACAGACCTTCCATTGAAAGGTGAATTGGTATATTCGTTCATCACTACCGTGTAGCTCTCATAGCTGACTTTAAGTTTAGCACTAAGTGGGTTGTTATGAAAATTATATATTCCATTAATATAAAAACCAATGTGGTTTTCTTTGTTCCCATCTTTTACCAACCCTATCGGATAGTTAATACCGGTTTCGACTTGAAATGTTTTCTTTTGGGCAAATGCCACGAAAGACAAACTGAGCATTAATAATAACGTAAAAAAAGTTTTCATATAAAATTATTTTTTAGAGATTTTCATGCCATCCAAATTTCCATTTATCCTACCTGCCAAGATAACTAAATTATCTTTCGTTCGTTTTACAGGCAGACTTCTCAGGCCTGACATTAAGTCAGAAAGAGATTTATAAGAAAGAGGATAGTTTGTAATGTTATAGGAAATTATTCTGGATAAACAAGGTTCTTGTCTTCAATCTTCAGCAGTACCTCTTCAAGGAATTTGCGTGATTCAAGCTTCGCCATGGGTAGGTCGTGCAACAGGTAGTTGCCACAATCCTTGGGTTGTGCGCCGGGAATCTCGCCCTCATAGTTGGCAATGAAGCTGAAGGTGCGTTTCATCAAGTCGACAATGTCGCTGCTTTTCAGGTCGCCATGTATAATAAGGTAGTTGCCAGTGAGGCATCCCATGGGGCCCCAGTAAACGATTTTGTCTTTCCACTGGGCATCATTGCGCAGATAGGTGGCGGCCAAATGCTCGATGGTGTGCAAGGCACCGATGTGTAACACGGGTTCACGATTAGGCTCTTTCATGCGAATGTCGAAAGTAGTGATGACTTCAGAGCCGACAACGTCTTGCCTGCTTACATAAATACCACGCAACAATTTGTTGTGGTTGATGGTGAATGAAGGAATCTTGTTCATTTTTTAGTTTGTGAGTTTTTTAGTTTTTTAGTTGATGAGTTGTTAGTTGACGAGGTTTTAGTTGACAAGTTTACGAGTTGATGGTTTTTGTTTATTCGTGTGTTTTACAGTTAATGCGCCAACAGAGAAAACTATCAACTTGTCAACTCGTAAACTTGTCAACTTGTAAACTATTGCACTATCTGTATAAACTCTTTGGTGACATGGAACGAATTGTTGGCCAATCGCTCCCAAAAATCATAATACTGTGCTGCATTCGTATCCTTTAAAGGCACATCACTGATTACTCGGAAGGAGATGAACGGCGTGTGATAAAGGTAACAGGTTTGGGCAATGGCACAACTTTCCATGTCAACAGCCATGGCTGTGGGGAAAGAGGAAAGTATTTGTTGCATCTTCTCTTTGCTGTCAACAAACCAATCGCCACTCACAATGAGACCGCTACGAATGTTAGTTCCGCAGTCGATGGCACACGCCTTACGCACCAATTCGGCTGGAGAGACGTAGCTTGCGGGCATTCCCATGATTTGACCTGCTTCGCACTCTTTGCCACAATAAGCGTCGTGGTAACAACATTGTGTGCTTACAACCACGTCGGTAGGACTTAATGACACATCTGCACCACCCGCACATCCAGACGATATCATCAAGTCGGGGTGATAATGGTTTATCAATTCCACCGCACCAATGGCGGCATTTACCTTTCCAATGCCACATTGTTGCATCACGATTTCGTGTTGTCCAATGCGTCCCGTGATGACAGACAGATGCCGATGCTGTTGTGTCTGCATGTCTTCGAGCAAGGATTTGAGTTGCGTGAACTCTTTCTCCATGGCCACAATGATACCTATTTTCATGATTGTTGTTTGCTATTTAGCTGCAAAGGTAGCAAAAAATGGTTGCACAGGCAGGTGTAAACGGTAAAGTTTTGCTATCTTTGTGCCTAAATCTTAACATAAAACAGCTATTCATGGAAGCTTTGAAGAAATATGGGTTGGATGTTGCCGCCATCGTCTTGTTCGTCTTGATTTCATTCGCTTACTTCGTTCCAGCCAGTCTGGAAGGGCGTATTCTGTTCCAGCATGATGCTTCAGCAGGAAAGGGTCTTGGGCATGAACAAACAGAATATTATCAACGAACGGGTGAACGAACCCGATGGACCAATTCGGTGTTCGGAGGTATGCCCACCTATCAAACGGCTCCGTCGTACAAAAGTACCGACACATTAAGCAAGGTGATGAACGCTTACCACCTGTGGTTGCCCGAAAATGTGTGGTATGTGTTTGCCTATTTGCTGGGCTTCTACATCCTGTTGCGTGCTTTTGATTTCCGCAAGGAGCTGGCTGTTTTGGGTTCTGTCATCTGGGCTTTCTCCAGTTACTTCTTCATTATCATTGCTGCCGGACACATCTGGAAAGTGATGGCCTTGGCCTATCTGCCGCCAATGATTGCTGGCATTGTGCTTAGTTATAGGGGAAAATATCTCTGGGGATTCATCCTGATGGCCTTGTTTACCGCTTTTGAGGTGAAGGCCAATCACGTTCAGATGACCTATTATTATCTGTTCATCATCTTCTTCATGGTTATCGCCTTCTTGGTTCAGGCTGTGAAAGACAAGCAGTTGGAACGATTTGGTAAGGCAACAGCCGTGTGTATCGCCGCCGCTGCCATCGGTATTTGCATCAATCTGAGCAATCTGTATCATACATGGGAATACAGTCAAGAGTCGATGCGTGGCAAGAGTGAACTGGTGAAGCCCAACTCGGCCAACCAAACCAATAGCGGCTTGGAGCGCGACTACATCACCCAGTGGAGTTATGGCATTGGTGAAACATGGACGTTGCTCATTCCTAATGCCAAAGGAGGTGCATCTGTTCCGCTCTCAATGAACGAAACCGCCATGAAAAAGGCAGATCCACAGTTCATGGAAATCTATCAACAGATAGGCCAATATTGGGGTGAACAACCCGGAACCAGCGGTCCTGTGTATGTTGGCGCATTTGTCATGATGCTCTTCATCTTGGGACTATTCATCGTGAAAGGGCCTATGAAGTGGGCTTTGTTGGCAGCTACCATCCTGTCTGTCATGCTGTCGTGGGGTAAAAACTTCATGCCGCTTACGAATTTCTTCATCGATTATGTGCCCATGTACGCCAAAT
>CAMQBP010000236.1 GCA_946999025.1 uncultured Prevotella sp.
TTCTTCCTTTTTCGTTAATCTTCTCAAATTGTACGTCATTTACGCAGAAAATATATACATTTGTAGACTGAATCAACCGATTGAATTATGAGAAAGTTTGTCATCGCCATTCTCTTAGCCATGCCTTTGATAACCCAAGCACAGACCGTTTTGACGCCGGAGCAACAATTGGAAAAGGCCAAACAAGAAGCGCAGGCTGCCAAGAAAGCCGTCATAGAGGCCAAGAAAGCAGCTAAACGAGCTGCTGCAGAGGCTAAGAAAGCTGCCAAAGACAAGGCTAAACAGGCCGAGAAAGCACGAATCGAAGCTGAAATAGAGCGTGCCAACAAGGAGGCAGCTCGATACAAGATGGAAGCAGAGATGATTAAGAAGAAGGCAAGACAGACTGTTGAAGATGCGCAAAAAGCTGTTACAGGTACCCCATCGGGCTGGTCTATCCCAGACAATAGCACGAACGAGGGCAATCAGAGAAGTAGCTCGCAACAGAAATCGGTTAGTTCAAAGGTCACTTTGCCGAAGACAGACATATATGATTCCAAGTATTTGGAGGGAGGTGTACCGCAAGATGCCGATGGCAAAGTGGTATTCACCCTCGATTTGAAGGCTCCTGGGAAAACGGCCAAGCAGATTTACGACATCACCTATCAATATCTTGATGAACTGACAAAAGGCGAAAATCAAATAAAAAGCCACATCGCGTTGGTCAATCAAGAACAGAATATCATTGCCGCACGATACACTGAGTGGTTGGAATTCAGTAAGTCATTCCTGTCATTAGACCGGACAGAATTCGACTACACGCTGATTGCCAAGTGCACAGACAACCACTTGGAACTCACGATGAGTCGCATACACTACGACTATGAGAAGGGACGGCCCACGCACATGTCTGTCAGTGCAGACGAATGGATTACCGACAAAGTGGCCATCAACAAGAAAAAGAACCGTTTGCGTCCCCTTTCATCAAAATTTCGCCGCAATACTATCGACCGCAAAGATGAGATATTCAGTCAGATTTCCTATCGACTTCGCTGACAAACCATGCCTGGCTGAGCATCATCAGGCGGGCCGAAACGCTGATATAAGCTATTTTTTCAAGCAATAACACGACATCTATATGAGTGCAAAATACCCAAGACGACAAAGAGGAACTGGCGAAACGCCACGCGATAGAATCTTTTGGATTCGAAACATACTCAACATCATCTTCATGATTGGTGCCGTGGTAGGCGTCATCTTCTATTTCTTTACACAAAAAGAAACGCTTGGAATCATCATCATCCTAACCGCCATGTTCTTCAAGATGGCCGAATGCAGCATTCGCATATTCCACAAATGACTCGATTTTTATTATCCATATTCCTTTCACTATCGTCCTTGACTATGGTCGCTCAGATAGACGACTATAATCAAATAGATCCCAGTGGTAACATCACGCGACAAGATGGCATGGCCAACGACTCGACCCATGAGAACAAAGAGATTCCGAAAGGGTTGAAGGTTTGGACGGTCAACGAACGCTTTGGTGACATCGTTCCTGCCATTCCCGACACCTTGTCACACATGTATCCCAACAGCATCTTTACATCGGGCATGCGCGGTGAATACAACTCTACGGGCAATCTGGGGGCACCACGCATCAACAGGCTGTTCGTTGATCGCCAACGTGCTGATCAACAGTTTATCTTTACGCAACCTTATGACTACTTCATTGTTGCTCCGGGCGATTTTCATTTCACCAACACACTGTCGCCCATCACCAACTTGACATACAATACGGCCGGAAACCGCACCAACGGGGAGGATCATTTCACGGCTAAGTTTGCCGTCAATGCGGGCAAGAAGATAGGACTTGGATTTAAATTCGATTATCTCTACGGACGTGGATATTATTCTAACCAAGCGTCTTCACATTTCAACTACACCCTTTACGGTTCCTATCTTGGCGAACGGTACCAAGCACACCTGCTCTTCTCGACCAATCATCAGAAGAATACAGAGAATGGAGGTATTACTGATGACAAATTCATCACCAACCCAGAGAGTTTTGACGATAACTACCAAACATTGGAAATACCAACGGTATTGCAGAAAAACTGGAACCGTAACGATAATCAGCACGTCTTTTTCAGTCATAGATACAACGTTGGCTTCAATCGAAAAGTACCCATGACGGCTGAAGAGATTAAGGCAAAGAAGTTTGCCATGGAGGCGAAGAAAGAAAATGAGGCGAAGAAAGCCAAGCAAAAGGCCAGGAAACAGGCCAAGAAAGATGGCAGAACACTGAACGATGACGACCTGAAAGAAACGCCACCGCTATCCGGCAGGCCTGATGACGCTGTCATCGCAGGCGTTGAGTCTGCCACTCCAGCAGCGCAAGACAGCGGCCGTATTGTCGTGAACGGTCAGCAGGCAGCAGACAGTTTGTTGGCAAAACACGAGAAAGAAAAAGCGGATACGGCTTGGGTAAAGAACGAATATGTGCCCGTGACCAGCTTCATACACACGCTGAAATTCGACAATTACACCCGCATCTATCAAGCATACCAGACACCGGACAACTACTATGCCAACACATACAAGATGGATGAATGGCTGCGAGGTGACTCTATTTACGACAACACCAAGCACTACCGTGTGCACAACACGTTTGCACTATCGCTCTTGGAAGGGTTTAACAAATGGGCCAAATCGGGTTTGAAAGCTTTTGTCAGTCACGAACTGCGGCATTTCACGCTCCCCGACTCAGTTGGAACAGCGACTTACAACGAGAATTCCGTATACGTCGGCGGACAATTGAGCAAGACACAAGGCAAAACTTTCCACTACGAGGTGACCGGTGAGGTGGGTGTTGCAGGGCGAGATGCAGGCAAGATAGACATCAACGCCACCGCCGACCTCAACTTCAAGCTGTTTGGTGACACCGTACAGTTGGCTGCGAGCGGCTTCTTCCATCGCTATCAGCCCACCTTTTACTACCGTCATTATCACGGACGTCATTTCCTCTGGGATAATGATGACTTGAGCAATACCACACACACGCGCATTCAAGGCTTGTTGAGTTATGCCAAAACCAAGACTTCACTGCGCATTGCCGTGGACGAATTGACCAATTATACCTACCTGGCGCAAGCCTATACCATCAACAATCAGTATCAGCGTATCGGTACAGAGGTTTGCGTTCGGCAAAGCAGTGAGGCAATTAACGTGCTAACGGCCTCATTGTCGCAGGATGTAGCATGGGGACCTTTGCACTGGGAATCGGTCATTACCTTCCAAAACTCATCCAGCCAAACGGCTTTGCCATTACCAAAACTCAACATTTACTCGAATCTTTTTTTCCGATTGAAAATAGCCAAAGTACTGAAATGTGACGTGGGTGCCGACGTACGTTACTTTACCAAGTACTATGCACCTGACTATAGTCCGGCCTTAGGTCAGTTTGTTGTGCAGGAAAATACCGATCGCGTTGAGATAGGCAACTACCCTATCGTGAACGCGTACGCCAACTTCCACTTGCAACAAACACGCTTCTTCGTGATGTACAGTCATGCCAATGCGGGCAGTGGCACGAAGGCAAGTTTCCTTGTTCCTCACTATCCGCTCAACGGCAGCATCATCCGCTTTGGGTTGAGCTGGAACTTCTTCAATTAA
>CAMQBP010000237.1 GCA_946999025.1 uncultured Prevotella sp.
CAAATGGGACGTTGAAAAATACTCTGTGTTGGTGGGTTGCCTCTCATTGTTTGTTCATTCTTCCTTTTTTTGATGCTCCAAGCATCTTTGGTTCCCATTCATTGTTGACATAGGACCCTAATGGTTACGGGGATGGAGTGATGCTGCGCTCCTCCCTTGGGGTGTTTGGTGTGTTAGTCGTGTCAGACTTTGGGTGTGTTGGGACGAGCATCCTTGCTAAATCCGCGCACCATGAATCGCTCTAACTGCGACAGTGCCGAACTGGTGAGCGATGGAACTTTGTCTTTGAGCAAGCTGAGCGTCTGAACAATAGAATTGCGGATGGCAGATTGGCGAATGTGCTTCACCCCTGCTTTGTTCTTAAAGGCTTTCGGTCCCTGCTGTAAATAACTACGCGTGACATACCCCACACGATAGCACAGCAAGGTGTTGAAGACGCCATCGACCACCGACTTGGAAACGATGCCGGGAATTTTCAGTTTGTTGAAGATAGAAGCTGGATCCATATCGTCTACTGAATCGCCGAAATCAACAAAGTCGACATCAAAATCCTCGATACCCGACAAAGTGCCCGACACCACATAACTGAAGAGGGAGACGAACATCACCCTCATATATAACAGGCTTAACTCTTTGACATTGGGGCGGAAGCCCGTTGCTTTAACCATATCATATATCATCTTCAGGTTGAGAAACATCACAATGAGCGTATCGAGTGCACCATTCTGAGACACAGCTGTGGCGATAAAGACACGACCGGCATAGGCATGCATCTTGAGATCGGCGCGCGCCATGCGTTCGTCAATCTCGGAGATAATAAACGCACTCAACTCGCGATTGGTCTGTTGGTCGAGCGGTCCCTGCTTATCGGGATGGGCAGAAGTCTTGTACAGTCGTGCAGCAAAGTCGTGCAACGTCTTGTCTTCGGCATCCTGTAACAAGTCTTTGTCAAACACAGGAAACTCGGGCATGCGGTACATGCGCCACAACGGTACCAACAGAAGGTAAGCAAAAAGGAGTGCTATCAGGGCGTAGAACACATATTCCATGAACCACAGATGCGAGGCCTGCGCCAGTTTTTCACCAATGACGAGGATGTTGCCAATCACAATAAGGGCAACAACGACCAGTATTAAACTGGTGAAAAGCAACAGATTTTTCTTCATATCGCGACAATTTTATAGTTTCAGTTCTCCCATTTGGGTGTTCAGCTCTTTCAACGTATCGATTACTTCGGCATTGCTACCCACGACTTTGCCATGATGCTCCAAGAGTTGTTGCACGCGCTGTAGCAGCACCCGCTTGATGTCAGTAAGCTGTTTTTGCAGAAAGGCTGCCATGGAGGGCGTTGGCTCATCGGTGGACATGTGTCCTATGCTGCCATCTGTAGGCTTGACAAAGTTTGCCAACAAGGCTTCGAGTTTGAGTTTTTGCTCTTTCACGCTATAGTTTTTTGGAAAGATGAGGAGCTTTCGCTCTTTGGGAAGGAGATATTGAATATCCGAGAAGTCGAACGTGATGAGCAAGTCGTCATCGGTCTGTTCAGTTGTAGAATCGGTAGACGCTGGCGACTGTGGTGCATCGGTCAGGAGGGTGAACCATGACGAGGAGTGTGCTGCTTGATCTGCTTTGTGATAGTCGACGTTCACTTGGAAGTTGGGACGCTCGAACAAGTGCGTGGGCAGGTGCGAAAATGTGGACTCTTGCTGCGTATAGGTCAGCAGTTTGCTGCGAATTTCGTTGTACATCCGTTTCGAAAATTCGTTGAAAACCTCCTGAGACTGTTGAGCCCCTTTGTCCATGGCTTCCTGCATCATCGCCATGGTCTCCTGATAGCTGGCTTTCGAACCATTGGTAATAAAATTGTATTTGCGCTTGATTTCTTCGGCAAAGATGCCCACAATTTTCTTTATGGCATCCTGTTCGTTGTCCTGTCCTAAGAGGTGTAGCTCATTCAGAAAACTTTTGCAGGCGCTGTCAAACTGTTTTTGCAGCGCTCGTTTGGACATTTCGCTCTCATAGATGCGCTTTAGTTCTTCGTTCAGCTGGTCTGCTGCCTTGCGCAAGCGGTTCTCGTACATCTCTGCCGAGATATCCTTGGTGTTGACGAGTTCCGCCTTGAGCTCCTCTTCCCACGACAGAAAGCGTGCCTTTTCGGCAGATAAATCATCAGAAAACTGGGGCAAAATGTTTTCGGGATGAAACAATGCATCGTACACTTTTCCCAAATTCAGGCTCACCACATGGGACTCTCTAATGGGAATGCCTTGTTTGTAGATTTTCTGAAAGGCTTCTTGTTCTTGCCTCACAATCTCATCGTGGTTATCGGTGGTGCGCCAGAGTTTAGACTCGTAGGCATTGCTCACCAGGTAGATGGCCACCTCGTTGTTGTTCGATGCTTTGTAGGCATTGAAGAAATCGACAAAATTTTTGGTGATAGCACTCACCGAACTCTGCACAAAGATAATCATGTTGGCACGTTCCACCATGGCCTTGTACAGATAGCGGTCGCCCTCTTCCTCGCTTTGTCGATTGGCCTCAGCACCGTCGAAGCCGGGCATGTCTACTAAAATAATTTTGTCATGGGCTGCTGACGCAGACTCGGGTGGTAGGTACAACAACCCCTCCTTGGCTGCCGTTGGCACGGTGGTGATAATTTGGTTATCATACTTGTATTTTTTGCTGACAATGACCTCGCGCAACTGCTCCATGGGGCGCGACTCTACTTCTAAGTTTTCTTGAAAAGCCTCTTTCGAATCGATGTTTTGCAGATGCGTAATCATCAAATCTAAACAGTCGTCTTTGGCGAGTTGCGAGGTTTCTTTCTTTTTATAGAGGTGGATAACCTGTTGGTTGGGGTCAGACTCACTGTAGACGAACGACGGTCGGATGGTGCACTCGCGCACATCCATGGGACTCACTTCCTGTCGTGCCAACAGGTTGACAAGGGTCGACTTACCCGATTTTGTCGGACCAATTACCATGATATAGAATACCTTAGAGTGATATTCATGCGAGTAAGTCTTCAACCTTTCCGCCATTGAGCGCAGGGTCGGAAATTGTTTTAACAGCTCTCCTACCCTTTCACTGCCAAAGATTTGGTTGATTTTCAATTCGTTTTTCCGAAAATCATTGATTGTTCCATCGTCCATCATATTGATTGATTATTGTTATTTCATCTAAGTTTTGCGGACCTGCATCGCGTGTATTTGTATAAGTACGGGCATATTTATTGGTCAACTCTAATGCTTTGTCTCGTCTCTGCCCGATTGCTTTCAAACAGCGCAACACGCAAAATTGCAACTCCTTCTTTTCTCCTATCACTGACAACAGCGGAGAAAACAGTGGCATACTTACGGTGTAAAGGTACTATTTTTTTCTTAAAAACAAGCACACACCAACGCTCTATCCCTCGATGTGAGCAAAATTTGTGGATACGGGTGCGATGGATGACACTCTGCCAAATGATATACCGTCTTTGCCGCACGGGTATTTGTGGGTAGGAGCGTGATGGATGGGGCTTCGCCTCAATAATAAGATGACTTAGAATTGTTATATCTTGTCAATGAATTTGAAACAACTACTCACTAATTTTGCCAGCAAACTAATGATTACTAACAAAATCAAGAAAATGAAA
>CAMQBP010000238.1 GCA_946999025.1 uncultured Prevotella sp.
AATCTTTTTAACTGCATGGAATCAGATAGATTTGCATCCTTCACATAAATAATATATCTTTGCAGACAGATACATCAATAAAAAAGACTTATGGAAGTAAATGATTTAGACAGATTGATTAGAGAGCAAGAGGGTTCGTTGTCATTGGCCTTCCCGGCTCTCATGCGTAAAGTATATGTTTGGATGACCTTGGCGCTGGTTCTCACCGGCATAACGGCCTATGGCGTGGCTTCATCACCGAGCTTGATGATGACCATCTTTCAGACTCCAGCCATCATGTGGGGCCTCATCATAGCCGAACTGGCTATCGTCATCGCCATTTCGGCAGCCATCAACAGACTGTCCCTCACGACAGCTACGCTGCTCTTTGTGCTATATTCGGTTCTGAACGGCGCCACGTTTTCGCTGATATTCGCCGTGTACACCATGTCCTCTATCGCCAACGTGTTCTTCATCACGGCCGGCACCTTTGGGGTTATGGCAGCATACGGCTATTTTACCAAGCGCGATTTATCATCGTGGGGCAGGCTTCTCTTGATGGCCCTCATCGGACTGATTATCGCTACCCTGGTCAACGTATTCTTGGTTAAGAGCAGTGGCTTCGACTTAATCCTCAGTTATGCAGGCGTATTGATCTTCGTAGGACTTACCGCTTACGATACTCAGAAGATTAAACAGATGTTGGCCATGCAGACAGACATGGGCGAAGGTGCGCAAAAGGTGGCCCTATTGGGTGCGCTGTCACTGTATCTCGACTTCATCAACCTGTTCTTGTATTTGCTGCGGATATTCGGAAAGAGAGAGTAAAGACAATGAGAATCATCCATTTGACATGTGCCGCCCTATCTTGTGCGGCAATGATGAGTTGTGGCAGCTTGCAAACAGATACCACACAGGCTCAAAAGAAAGAAACAAGCACATTTGGCCAAATTCTCAGTGCCATGACCAATGCCGACGCCTTGGGCAACGCTTTCAACAGCGTGATTGGTCTGGACAAGCCAACCGAAGCCCAACTTTATGGCTCGTGGCACTACACCCAACCGGGTGTAGCGTTCACCAGTAAGAACGCTTTGGCGAAAGCAGGAGGCGAAGTGGCGGCCACACAGGCCAAGGAGAAACTGAAAGCACCGTACCAAAGCATTGGATTCAATGCAAGAAACACCGCTCTTCAGCTAAACAAGGACAAAACCTTCACCATTCAGTTGGCTGGCAAGACCTTCCAAGGCTCGTACATTTATCATGCGGACGAATGCAAACTGGATTTGCAGACGTTCCTCATCACCTTTCCGTGTTACGTCAAACGCACGCCAAAAGGCATGAGCTTTCTCTTGGAATCGAAAAAACTGCTCACCCTGTTTCAGGCCATCGCCAGCATCAGCGGTAACAGCAAACTGGAAACCATCGGCAAAATTAGCAAAAACTACGATGGCATCCGCATGGGATTCGAAATGGGAAAGTAGGTTGCGGGCGAGATTCATTGCGTTTTATCGCTGATAACCGAAAATGAAATAAGGGAAAACTAAATCAGACGGAAATCCTTCCAATTTGCCGAAACACAAACAGTATCAAAAGGACACTATCCATCAAGCACTTACAATAGACATGGGTTCAGCCGCTAATCTGTATGGAATTAGCGGCTAAACCCATATTTCTTATACGGCTATTGCATGGCTATTGCAAAGCAAGTGTGCGCCTGTGTTTCACCAATCGCTCTGTTCAGGCGAAAGCACCCATTTGTTATCCCTGCATGAAGCGTTGCTTATCTACCACGAACCGCAGGTGGTCGCCTTCGCCAATCACCTCGCCAGCCTGCTTGGCCACCACGTGAAAAAACAGTTTGCGGCGATCAACCTTCGTCAAAGTAGCCGTGGCTTCCACCATCGCCCCCACCTTACTCGGCTTAAGATGCGACGAGCTGATATGCCCACCCACCGTGGTTTGTCCTTCTTCCAATTCATTGGCCACCGCCAGCATGGCAGCATTCTCCATCAAGGCCAGCATGGCAGGCGTGGCCAACACGGGCAAATCGCCCGAGCCAATGACTTGTGCGGTTTGCACATCGGTCACGGTCAACCGGCTGGTATGCGTCAATCCTTCTTTCAACATCGTTATCGTTTTTTAGATTTAACATTCACCTCAACCATGGCGGGGAACATGTACGCCCAGTCGTTACGCTGGAAGAGCGTTTGCCGCATGGTCGACTCCTTGCGCCTGACACGTCCGCGAAACAACAATCGCCTGCCGTGTTTGATGGTCACCACTTTATCCAAATCAACCAAGTCGTCATTGAGATAAATGGTCAGCGAGGAGTAATCGCACGCGGTGATGTCCACCCGATTGCCATGAATGGACGCCCGCACCATCTTGCCTGGCGCCAACTCTTGCTGGGGCACGCCCAACCAATAGAAATAAGGCTTCACCACTTCGGCCTGCCGCCACACAATCTTCTTGGGATACGGGTTGCGGCGGAATTGTTGCATCCATGGCACCGCAGCCGAATCAACCCGATTCATCCAATGTCCCACACCTTTTATAATGTGTGTTTGATGAACGTATCCCGTAGGATCGTGCTGCTGCAGCGAGTCCATCTGTAACCCTCGCTGTGCAGCCAGCGTATTGCGATGATAGGCAGAGTCGCGCTCGCCACACCAAATCATGAAAGGCGTGTTGCGCAGATTCAGCAAAGACACGTCGCCAGGATGGCCCGCCATCATCGAAGCCGCCGCCCACGAGTCGGCCATGCGCGGGGCCATGCGCCACACGCCATCGCCACCAGCCGAGTAACCCATGAGGTATACCTTGTCTGGGTTGACACCCTCGAAGGCCACGCACATCTGGATGAGTTGTTCGTAAATTGGGTCGATACCTTCGTGACACCACATATCCCAAAGATTCCATGGTGCACGCGGAGCCACATAAACGGCCTGTTGGGGACGGTAAAGATACTTCTGGTTCTCCCACTGCTGGTTGTTTACTTCTTGTGTCGTTCCACCTCCCCCATGAAGCGAGATAAACAAGCTGTATCCATCAACTGGTTTGTCACCGTAAACCGTCCACCACAGCGGCATAGAAACCCCATTATGTGTCAGCGTACGCGCCCTGTAATACAGCCCCATACGTGCTCGGGTAGTTTTCATCCATTCTTTCTTGAGTCGCTCACCAATAAGTGGCACTTCAGCCTTAGCGATAAATCGCTCGCGCATGGCTCGTTTGGTGTGCGAGAAAGCGGGCAGAGACAGCACGAGCGCGAACAGCAGAGTCGCTCCCCATCGATAGGTTCGTTTGTTCATCATCGTCAATTATTTGCTTGGTTGTCACGCAAAGATAGCATAATTCTCCGACATCCTCCTCCTTGAAAGTATATTTTTCTCACCTACTTCCATTTGCCCCTGCCATGGCAGTAGCGGTTACCCCAACCCATCGTCGTGAGCAAATGTGGATGACTCGCACATCATATCCTCCGTTAATAAGTGTATATAAATGTTGCATTTGGCAAGAATCGTTTTGTTTTTATGCAAAATTCATTATATTTGCAGCAATCAGTGAATAATATTACAAGCGATGAAATTAAAAGAAGATAGAATAGAAACCATCAAAATGCTCATTTCGAGCAAGGAGATAGGCAGTCAGAAAGA
>CAMQBP010000239.1 GCA_946999025.1 uncultured Prevotella sp.
GGTGGGCTTCCGTAATAAAGTACATAATTTGACGGTTTGCGCCCATATTCTTGTTCTTATACGTTTGCACTTTCTCCTTAACGTCTCGGTCATTAAGACGTGAGTTGGCACCTTTGCTGATTAAGTAAAGGTTCCCCAGATTGTCAATATATTCGTCTGCACCATCTATATTCTCTGCTTTTTTACGGGCAAGGTGGTGTTCTACCGAGTTCCAATATCGGAAAGAAAAATCTTTCAGCTTGTCTGTATGTGGTATCTGGTGGCAGGACTTGTGTATAAACCTTTCCACCCAATAGAGATAGTCTATCAGATTGAAAAGGAAATGTGGTGTGCGCACACCATCGGACATGCTATTGTTGCGACAAAGGACCTGACCATGAGCGATGGGTTTATATTTATTTAAGTGCATGTCTGACGAGTCGGCACGTTGCAAAATGTATTCGTCCAGGAAGGTAATGTATTCGTCTGCGCTTACAGATATATTGTCAGCTTTTGCGAACCATCGTATTGCTTCTTGTAGCCAATTCTTGTATTTGCGCGTGCGAAACGTTACCTGAAGCATGGATAGTGCTTTAACTATGCGCTTTTGTATATCTCCTTCAAACGTATTTCTGAAATACATTTTATTGCCACTTTGCTCAGGACGTATAAGTTTCCAATTCACTGCATCGTCGTCATCGCCCTTCTCTGACTCTTCCACCGCTACTGTTTTTACTACGTAACGGTCAAAAAACGTCTTTGTGCGAAGCATATTCCCGATAAATTCTTCTGGGTCAATGGCATCATGAAGCACATCAAAGACGCGCAGCATATATTTGGAATCCAACGGAACAAGACTGCCTGTTTGTTTCTCGTAATTTGCTTCGTAAAAAGCTTTAAGCAGGTGCATGATGAAGTTGGGAAAGTCGATGATGGATGAATAATCAGTTTCCGTTGGAAATTCAATATCATCATCTTCGGGCTTTACATCATGAGACGCTGTTCCACAAGCGTTTCCGTTTAGAATTTCCTCAATGGTATAACCAACAAGTTCCTTGGATTTCTCGCCACTCTCAGTCAAACCATGAAATTTGTAATCGCAGAATCCGTCACCGAAATAACACCTGCGCCGTGAAGGAGGAACAGCCCTCTGTATTGGCACATCTATCTGGGAACATGCGTCCCAGATAAGTGCAAATTCTTGCTGCTTGCCGATATCGTCAATTTTACCAATCAACAACGCTTTGAGAATCTCGTGCTCTTGCAACTGTTCTCCACGGTTATTCATAATCTCGAAATATGTGGTCACATCGGTGTCTTCAGGGATTTCAACTCTGACCAGTATGACGTGGTTGGCAAAATACTGAGCAAAATTCTCGTCTTCACCTAATTTTACGACCTTATTGCCTGGCATACCTTCAGCGAGATTTGCTGAGGCAATAGTATTCACAGCCTCCTTGAGATATGTTATAGATGGATGGTTTACGCTGGCCGTTAGAGGGTTCGCGTAAAAAGCTTTAAGATATTCCACCACATATGGCCGCGAATCGTAATAAAGGCAGTTATTACTATTAATGCCGAGAAAGCGTGTAATAAGACTCAGAACTGTCAAACGTTGCTGGCCATCTATCACCTCAAAGTCATCATCGCGGCGTTTCCGGACAACAAGGCTGCCAATAAAGTAATTACCCTCGGGATTAGTCGTATATGCTTCGTATATATCCTGAAGCAGCCGTAGAATCTGTTCTTCCCGCCATGCGAAATTACGTTGGTACAAAGGTATAATGTAGCGAGCACCGAAGATTTCGGTGATGCTCTTGTTGAGATTCTCTGTTTTCATATTATCCTTTCAGAATGAGGTCTTTTATATTTTGTGGCACTTTATCGCAAGTGCTTTTTATTTCCTTCAGCTTGTTTGCCAGCATGTCGTCCAATTGCGAGAGGGATGCCATGTCTTTGGCACGGTATATCAGTTCGAAATACGAATGAGGCAGTTTGTCAGCGGTCTTGTCTCTTACCTGCTCATGCGTTATTCGCTCAACATATACGAGACGATAAAGGGTCTTGTAGTGGCGAAGCAAGACTTTCTCTCCAAATTTGTCGAAAAGGCATATTATCAGCGATTTATACACCTCTCTCAAATATCCGTCTCCATTACGAGCCGCATCTCCTTTGGGCTGATGCGCATACGGTTTCTTGCGCATCGCTTCTGGATCTGAACATCTGTAATCAAGGCAATACTGATAGTAGAATCGCTTGAAGCCTGCAAGTTGGTGCGTACCTAACTCGATGAACAGTCGTTTGTATAGTTCAACATACGTCTCAACATATTCAAAAAACGACTTTCCGTTCACAATGGTTTGGTTTATGTTTGCAAACGGGTCAACGTTTTCAGGATCGCCATGCAAAAAGCGATTGGCCGTGGCGATTGTGCCCTTCAACGTGCTTTCGTAGAATTTTGCTGCAAGGTACAAGAGCAACTGTGGATTTTGGAAGGGGAATTCAGCTAGATGGTTCTTATCTATAGTACATCCCTTAAATTCGCCGATTTTCGCTTTGGAGAACTTCTTGGCTTCTGTCGTGCGTGTCCACCGACGTGAACGATAAAGTTGCTCATTGAATATCTGGCGTAGAATGTCGATATTACCATAGTCTGGAATCAACGGGGTTGCGTCATATTGCGTAGCGGCTTCCCATCTTACGTCACATGCGATGCGTTCCTCCTGGCTATTTTGTTCCATAGCTCTAATATGGAAAGCTTTGAGTAAATTATAAGCTTCCAGTTCCTTGCCTCGTCCGTTTTGAGAATCAAACATCTGGAAGGCCTCCGATTGCTCAGAAACGATAATCTGTACAAACTCACAGTTATCCATTACATAATGCGCAAATTCCTCTCGGTCTTTTCCGGTTTCAACATTTTCTCTAAGCCAATCAGCTATAACCTGGCGATTGTCACGAATGGATTTTAGCGAGTCGGCATGGGCGTATCTAAGAGTCTTCATTACCGGTGTGGGCTTTGCACATTCATGTAATAGCAACGCAATCGTGGTGATGCGCTGCTGCCCATCCACAATGTCGTTATATTCTTTCTCTGCGTGGAGAATTACACTGCCTATCCTATATGTCTGCTTTTCAGCTTTCCAACTGTCGCGGATATCTTTTAATAATTGCAGTACGTTGTTCTTTGTCCAACGATATGGGCGTTGGTAATGTGGTATTCGCAATTGAGCAGTCAGGGTCTCGCCGACAGTTTGTATTGAAGAACGTAACTTGTTACTTTCTTCTGCCTCTTTTTTCACGCTACGTTCACTCTGAAGTCCCCTCTCATACTGTATAATATGATATTCCAAAGCATCACGAATATCTTTGAATGCTTGATAAAAATCCGACTCACAGGTAATCTCTGTCTTTAATGTCCATGCCCCATTTTGGCGTCCCCACCAGTCTTTTGGGGTTATGTTAGCATAAGGAGCATGTGCATTAAGATAGTTGCGAATCCCTCTCCAAGTTCCCGGTTCACTTTCTATATGCAAGCTGACCTTGCCTCCATTAAATTCATAATGAAGGCAATCACCCAAATGAGTTCCTGCTTGGACAAAGCACCAATCACCGTCCCAACTGTAGGGTTGGTTAGGAAATTCCTTTGCGCAGAATG
>CAMQBP010000240.1 GCA_946999025.1 uncultured Prevotella sp.
TTGCGCATGAACGTGTTTCCACCCGACAGTGAGATAGGCAAAAGCGCCGTTACACATTATCACATACTCGAGCGCTTCGGCTATGTAACGCTCGTGGAATGTATCTTGGAAACGGGAAGAACGCACCAGATACGCGCCCACATGAAGCACATTGGGCACCCGCTGTTCGGCGATGAGCGATATGGTGGTACCGAAATTCTGCGCGGACAACGCAGCTCAACCTACAAAGCATTCATTCAAAACTGCTTCAAAGTGTGCAACCGACAAGCCTTGCACGCCAAGACATTGGGATTTGTACATCCCACAACAGGCCGACAGATGGACTTTACCTCCGACTTGCCCAACGACATGCAGCAGCTTCTCGACAAGTGGAGCATCTATATTCACGGCACTAACAACGATACTTTTGAAGAATAAACAAAAATATACATCACCTATGAATTATCTGAAACGCAACATTGCCATCGTTTGTGGTGGCGATTCATCAGAATACGACGTATCCATACGTTCGGCACAAGGCCTCTATTCGTTTTTCGACAAAGAGCGATACAATGTCTACATCGTCACCATCAAGGGACAAGACTGGAACGTTTGCTTTGACAACGGCGACACAGCCAGCATCGACAAAAACGACTTCTCGTTCGTTAAAGAAGGCGAAGCCGTGCTTTTCGATTACGCCTACATCACCATTCACGGCACCCCAGGCGAGAATGGCATCCTGCAAGGCTATTTCGAGTTATTGCACATACCCTACTCTACCAGCGGTGTGTTGGTGGAAGCAATGACCTTCAACAAATACGTATTGAACAACTACCTCTCCGCATTCGGCATCAAAGTGGCCAAAAGTATGTTGGTGAAACGTGGAGAAGAGGACAATCTCTGCGAGCAGGAGGTGCAAGATGTCCTTGGCATGCCCTGCTTTGTCAAGCCTGTTGCTGACGGTTCGAGCTTCGGAGTGACCAAAGTGAAGAACACAGATCAGCTGGCTCCGGCCTTGCGCAGGGCCTTCATGGAGAGCGACATGGCCATGATAGAGCATTTCATGGATGGAACCGAACTGTCCATTGGCTGCTACAAGACCCGCGAGAATAGCGTGGTGTTCCCTGCAACAGAGGTGGTGAGCAGCAACGAATTCTTCGACTACGACGCCAAATACAATGGTCAGGTGCAGGAAATCACGCCAGCCCGCATCTCTGAGCAAACCGCCAAGGAGGTTGCTGAGCAAACAAGTAGGATTTATGACATCCTCCAATGCAACGGCATCATCCGCATTGACTACATCATCACCAAGGATGAAGCGGGCCAAGACGTGGTGAACATGCTCGAGGTGAACACCACTCCGGGCATGACACCAACCAGCTTTATTCCACAACAGGTACGCGCCGCAGGTCTGAACATCACCGACGTGCTGACCGAAATCGTAGAAAATCAATTCTAACTCCCCATCATGCATATCCCATCCGAATTCAACTCCATCCGTCCTTTCGAACCCGAAGAACTGCCGAAAGTGTTTGATCGACTGTTGGCCGACCCACAGTTTCAGCAGGTGTTGGCCTATCTTTATCCCAACGTGCCAATGGATGCAATTGCCCAACGGCTGCATGCCTGCAAGACCAACGTTGAGTTTCAAAAGGCCTTCTGCTATGAATTCTTGCAGAAGCTGTTGGCGCAGAAAGCCAAGAGTTGTGACATGGATGCCACGGCCATCAGCAATGAGCGCAACTACACGTTCATCAGCAACCACCGTGACATTGTTCTCGATTCGGGACTGTTGGCTAAACTGCTGATAGACCACCGCTTTCCCACCACCTGTGAGATTGCCATTGGCGACAACCTGCTATCACTGCCATGGGTTAAGGACCTGGTGCGGGTCAACAAGGCCTTCATCGTTGAGCGCAGTGTGTCGTTCCGAGAGATGCTCGCCACCAGCAAACGGCTCTCCGCATACATGCACTTCGCCATCGGAGAGAAGAAAGAAAACATCTGGATTGCACAACGCGAGGGGCGTGCGAAGGATTCAGATGACCGCACGGCAGAGAGCATATTGAAGATGATGGCCATGGGTGGAGAGGGCAACATCATCGAGCGACTGCAACAACTGCATCTGGTTCCGCTGACCATCTCGTACGAATACGACCCCTGCGACTACCTCAAAGCGGCCGAGTTCCAACTGAAGCGCGACAATCCTGACTGGCAAAAAGGATCGCAAGACGATATCGTGAGCATGCAAACGGGCATCATGGGCTACAAGGGACACATCCACTATCAATGTGCACCCTGCATAGACGATTACCTCGGCACGCTGGATGCCAACATGCCAAAGGCCGATCTGTACCGCATGATAGCCGCGCACATCGACCAAGAGATACACCGTAACTACCGCATCTATCCCAATAACTACGTTGCCTACGACCTGTTGGAAGGGAACAACGCCGCATCGAGCCACTACACCCCGCAAGATAAAGCAACTTTTGAGCAATATCTGTCGGACCAACTCGCCAAGATAGATATCCCCAACAAGGATGAAGCTTACTTGAGAGAACGCATGCTGACGATGTACGCCAATCCCCTAAAAAACCATTTGGCCGCATGTTGAGATTCCCCGTCCTTGCCTTGAGCTTCACAACTCTATTAGCTGCCTGCACCATCGACCCCTACGAGGCTGGCGATGGACAATACTCGTACCTCAAAGCCGAGATGGCAGACATGCACACCGCAGCCAAATGCAAGGTAGATTACGCCGTGACAGACACCGATGAGAAGCTCACATTCAACACACCCTTCAGCTGTCATTGGGCCACCACACCCGACAGTACCTACCGAGCCATGCTTTATTATAAAAAATCACCTGACAAAACGGAAGGGAACACATGCGTCAAGGTGTGGGTGTTGCACCCAATGAAACCATCAAAGGACACCCCCACCAATCCCGTAAAGTTGCAAAGCAGCTGGCTGAGCCAAAACAAAAAGTACATCAACCTGCGGTTAGGCATTATGTCTGGAAAGCCCGATGATGAGAAACAGAAGCAAAAGATTGGCATCGTGCTCAACAAGCAAGTGACACACGCCAACGGCAAAAAGGCCATTGACCTACAGCTGTTGCACAACCGCAACCAGGTTCCTTCCTATTACACCAAGACCCTTTACATCAGTATACCTACGGCATCCTACAAATCCGGCGATTCCATCCGCCTTAAAGTAAACACCTACCAAGGCATGGTGGAGAAAACATTTGTTTTGTAGGCTGTCGATGTGCCCTCTTTTCAAAGGAGTTATAATAGCCACTGCCAATCAAAGGCATGCGGTTTTCATACATTCTTTCCTCAAAATCTCATTGTCAGCCGCGAAAAGCGAACAGCCCCTTACATTCAGTCCAAGTCCGCACAGTTTCTTGTCTGGCTTGGTTTATTGTCTGCTTTACCATAATATATAGGCTACAACCAGCGTTTCTTACACCCCCTATATACGGTATAATCATGTAAGAAACGCTGTATTCTCTTTAGTGTCCCATACGTGAGGTATCAACTTCCTTAACTTTCTTTTCCTTGTAACCGCCGAACTTATAGACAACAGCAAAAGTAACTGTCGACCAATTGTTGTTAAGTTTCA
>CAMQBP010000241.1 GCA_946999025.1 uncultured Prevotella sp.
TGGTCTTGTTTTTACCGTTGAGTTGGTAATAGACCGTATGACCTTGCTGGCCTTTGATGGTAACCTGACCCGTGTTGTCGCGTGTGATTGAAAGCGGAACTTCTGATGATGAACTCACCATTCCTGCCGCATTGAGTGTCGTGGAACGCATGTCGCTGACGGGACGAATGACGTATCCGAAGGTATGGGGCACTGCTTTCACCCTATCTTTCACCAAGGGAGCGCCTTGTCCACAACTGTTTCCACCCAATCCGGTGATGGCCAGGTCGAGATGGAGGTAGATACCATCGCTCTGTGGCAGTTCGTGTGGATGGTTAGCCATGGCCAGTTGCTGGGCGGAATAAGGCAGAGCGGAGAAGCTCATGTTATTCGTTGCGGTCGTAGCGAAGATGACTGACCGTCCATCTTCTCCCTGCAATGCTACCCAACGCGAATCGTTATGGTTGGCCATGTCCTGCGGTTTGGGGAAGTTTACGAACTCATCGGCCACATCTTGCTGTTCATAAATACCGATGTGCTGGGCGGTTTTTCGATCAGGATAGTTACCTATTGGGCCACGACCGTTGTAAACCATCATGCTCATGTCAGCAGGCAACTTCATGACATAGCCCAAACGAGGCAGGATGAGTTGTGTCTTGTTTGAGGTAATGCTACTTTGGCTTTCCACGCTTCCATCGGGATAAACGGTGTAAATGACGTTGGTGGTGAACTTGAAGTCGGGACGTTTTCCCGTTTCTACCAACTTCTTCCAATTCTTGTCGGCTCCTTCCAACTTGGCTGTAGACAATCCTTGACTCTCAACCTTGAAGCTAAGCGACACGCTACCATCACGGTTGCTCACCCATTTACAGTCCAATGCCTTGTGTTGCAGGTTGTGCAATCCATTCTCATACCATGCCTGGTAAGCCCAATTATCATTGTTAACCCATGCACGAAAGGCGTCGAGCTTGGGGCCGTTGCCTGCTGCAATGATGGTTTTTCCACCGTATACCAAACTATGAAGCGAACCCGTGGACTTGTCAAACACAATGGTGTTGCCGTTACCAGTGACTGTGATTTTGGATTCTTGTTGCATCACCTTGAGCGGCTGTAGGCTCTTATCCATCGTAGATGCAAGCGAAGGGCGCGTTATGGCTTTGTGAAGCTCCAGTTGCTGGTCAGCCTGAACATAGCCAGCCTTTGCCCAAGGCTTGTCGGCCTTGAGCTTAAAGCTGACGTCAAGACGGTAATCCTTGTCGGAATCCAGTGCATCGCAAAGTCCATCGATGCGCACCGTCTTGTGTTGGCGTGGCAACACGCTGCCTAAAGGCAACACACCTTTTTTTACACGGATGCCATCAGCACTCAGCGACCAATGCACTTCATAGTCGGTTAAATCGTCTGTGTAATAGTTCTTATTGAAGATGTCGAGCGTGCCATCTTGCTGGTTCGCCCACGAAATGCCAACGTTTTGGTACACTTTTTTGACCTCAAAATATTGTGGTTTAGGTTTCATATCTCCAAAGATGATACCATTCATCACAAATTGTCCATCGTTGGGCGTGTCTCCAAAGTCGCCACCATAAGCCAAATAGCGTTGACCGTCCTTGGTATAGTTGTACATACTTTGGTCAATCCAGTCCCAGATAGCGCCTCCCATGAAGTAA
Organism: uncultured Prevotella sp.; assembly: GCA_946999025.1. GTDB lineage: Bacteria > Bacteroidota > Bacteroidia > Bacteroidales > Bacteroidaceae > Prevotella. The sequence continues at coordinate 1,647 of CAMQBP010000241.1, forward strand.
TTAGACGATTCTATAGCGTCCCAATAATCTTGCAAATTTCCCACTGCATTACCCATGGAGTGTGCATATTCAGAGATATGGAAGGGGTATTTGATGTTCATCTTCCCCTTCACAGCTGTTCGAACCCAGTCAATAGAGGGGTATTGATTCGACCCCATGTCTACAATGTCATTATTGCGCTCGTATTGGACCGGTCGAGTAGTGTCGAATGCCTTCAGTGCTTGGTATGCTGCAACAAAGTTTTTGCCGGGTCCTGCTTCGTTCCCTAAGCTCCAAATAGCAATACTTGGTTCGTTGATAAACGATTGCACCATCTCCATAACCCTTGCCACATGCGCCTTGCGCCATTCCTTTGGATGAGAAAGCGACTCTTTTCCATAAAAATACTCATGGCTTTCGATGTTCGCTTCGCCTTCAAGAACGATACCATATTTATTGCATAGAAAATAAAAATAAGGGTCGTTGGGATAGTGCGATGTTCTCACGTGGTTGATGTTGGCTCGCTTCATCATCATGATTTCCTGAAACATCTGTTCGCGTGAAATAGCATGACCCGTTTTAGGGTTGGTGTCATGGCGATTTACCCCCTTCAATTTCAGTGGTTGGTCATTGATATAAAAGTATCGCCCAGCCATGTTAAATTCGTCTGCACTGGCGGGTGTATCCTTGATTTCTACGGTGCGGAAGCCTGTCTGAACACTCACAACCTCTGCTACCTTATTTTTTTTATCTTTCAGTAGTGCCACCAAAACATAGACATTGGGCTCTTCGGGTGTCCATGGCTTGATGTTATTGAACTGAAAATCATCGTTCACTGACATACTTGTGCCATTCTTTAAGTTCATTGGTTGGCTCGATAACATGGTGGAAACCAATTTGTTTTCGTCACCAAACAATTTGTTTTCGTACAATTGATACGAAATGTTGTAGTTCTTGGCAGCTTTCTTGTTCAAGTTTTCTACCGTTGTTACAATGTTTAATACTCCCTTGCCATTTTTGAAAGTTGGCTTCACCACTAAGTTCTGGATGTGAACTTTTGGCGTTGCATATACGGCGACACTGCGGAAGATGCCCGGTAAACGAAACATGTCTTGAGCCTCAAGGAACGATCCATCACTGGAGCGATATACTTCGACGGCAATATCGTTCTTTCCAGCATGTACATAAGGTGAGATGTCAAAGCGAGCTGCATCACGTGAGTTCTTTGAGAACCCGACATATTGCCCATTTATCCAGAGATAAAAGAAGCTGTCAACACCGTCAAACGACACAAACACCTCGCGCCCATCCCATTGGTTGGGAATGGTAAATGTGCGCTTATACGAGCCCACTTCATTGCGATATTTGTACGTGGTATAGTTCTTGGGCGGCTCTCGCATCACTCCAAGGCGCCAGTCGTCAACAGCTATATTGTATTTGAAAATCACCCACTGGTTCACATAAATGGGCACACCGTATTTCAAACTTCCATCTTTTTGGAGACCTTGCAAATTCCAAGAGCTTGGAACTTTGATATTATCCCAGTTTTGAGTAGAATAACTCGTTTTATAAAAGTCGACTGGGCGTTCGTCTGGGTTTTTAGAAAAATGAAATTTCCATTCCCCATCCAAGCTCATTCTATAAGACGAATTTTCTGGAAGGAACTTACGAGCTTCTTCTACGGTGGCGAAAGATGCAAAATTGGCACGCGGTTGCAACTTATTATAGCTCAATTGCTCTGGCGATTGCCATTCCTTCCCCGTTGGTGAAGACGCATTTCCATATTCAAAGCCTTCAAGCAGCTGGTTGTCTGCCATGGAAGAAAGCCCCAAAGATGCGAATAAACACAAAATGATAGTTCTCAATTTCATCATAAAGTAGGTTTTAATTATCAACGTTTGGTTATTGGAACTACAATATTACAAAGAAAAATTGAGAAAAAGGAAG
>CAMQBP010000242.1 GCA_946999025.1 uncultured Prevotella sp.
TGCTGACCAAGCGATCAGAGGTGGAAGTAGCGCAAGAGATACCCAGCTATTCGAGCGGCAGAACATTGGCATCCAGCTCACGCAAGAGCTACAGCAGAAGCAAAAACAAACGCAGCAGCCGTAAATCGTCACGCAGCAGCCGAAGAAGACGCTCGTCAAAAAAGTCAGTTACCGTTAGAGGAGGAGATACATTATCCGAAATCGCCGCTCGCAACAATACGACGGTTAAGAAGCTCAAGAGGCTCAATGGCCTGAAAGGCAACAACATCAGGAAAGGAAAGAAAATAAGGGTGAGATAACGCTCAACCATCATTGGGGAGAATTGAGTATGGACAATCAAGAGATTCAAGATAAAGAAAGTAAGGAAGAACTGGAAGACAAGCAGATCCAAGATGCGTTCCAACATCTGCTGGACACCTATCTGGCTTCCCGTCACAGAAAGAAGGTAGACATCATCACCAAGGCCTTCAACTTCGCACGTCAAGCGCACAAAGGCGTAAGACGTCTCTCGGGTGAGCCGTACATCATGCACCCTATCGCCGTAGCGCAGATTGCTTGTGAGGAGATGGGACTGGGGTCAACCAGCATCTGCTCGGCACTTCTACACGATGTGGTAGAAGATACCGACTATACCGTTGAGGACATCGAGAACATATTCGGCCCCAAGATCGCACAAATCGTCGATGGACTCACCAAAATTAGTGGAGGCATCTTCGGCGACAGGGCATCGGCTCAGGCGGAAAACTTCAAGAAGTTGCTGCTCACCATGAGCGATGACATCCGCGTCATCCTTATTAAAATATGCGACCGCCTACACAACATGCGCACATTGCAGTCGCAACCAGCCAATAAACAGTACAAGATAGCCGGCGAAACCTTATATATATATGCGCCATTGGCGAACCGATTGGGTCTCAACAAGATTAAGACCGAACTGGAAAACCTCAGCTTCCGGTTCGAACATCCCGAAGAATACGCCAACATCACCAACAAGCTTTCCTTTACAAAGGAGCAGCGTGACCGCCTCTTCGAACAGTTCACCGCACCCATCAAAGAAACCCTTGATGCCATGGGCATTGACTATGAGCTGAAAGCAAGGGTCAAAAGTCCCTACTCTATATGGAACAAGATGCAGACGAAGCATGTCACTTTCGACGAAATTTACGACATCTTGGCCGTGCGAATCATCTTCACACCGAAGGTAAGGGCCGACGAAATCAACGAATGTTTCAAAATATATGTGGCCATCAGCCGCATCTACAAGTCGCATCCCGACCGACTTCGCGACTGGCTGAGCCACCCAAAGGCCAACGGATACCAAGCTCTCCACGTCACCTTGATGAGCAAACAAGGCCGTTGGATTGAAGTTCAGATACGCAGTGACCGCATGAACGAGGTGGCCGAACAAGGCTTCGCTGCTCACTGGAAATACAAAGATAAAGGTGAATATACCGAAGATGAGAACGAACTGAATGAATGGTTGCGCACCATCAAAGAGATTTTGGACGACCCACAACCCGATGCCATGGACTTTCTCGATGCCATCAAGCTGAATCTCTTCGCTTCAGAGATATTCGTGTTCACCCCCAAGGGCGAAATCAAGACCATGCCTGCCGGCTGCACCGCGCTCGACTTCGCTTTCCAGATACACACTCTATTGGGCAGTCATTGTATCGGAGCCAAGGTCAACCATAAGTTGGTTCCGCTGAGTCATAAGCTGCAAAGCGGCGATCAGGTAGAGATATTAACCAGTAAGTCGCAACATGTGCAACCCTCGTGGCTCAACTTTGCTACCACAGCCAAGGCTAAAGCAAAGATACAGGCCATTCTCAGGCGCAACAACAGAGAGATACAAAAGCAAGGAGAAACCTTTCTCAACGCCTGGTTGGAGCGCAACGACTTGGAAATGACCACATCCGTGCTCGACAAGTTGTGCGAATTTCATAACTTAAAGAAACACGAAAACCTGTTCTTGTGCATCGGCAATAAGTCGGTTATCTTGACTGACAAAGACCTGGACGAGCTGAACAAGAAAAAGAAAAGCTCCTCAGCCAGCAATTGGCTCAAATATGTACCCTTCATCGGGCATGACAAGAAAGACGAACAGGATAAGAAAGCCGAGCCATTCACCGTCGATAACACACTCAACCGGAAGAAGGCTATCGTCATCAACGACGGCAACATCGACACCTACCTCTTCCCCTCCTGCTGTCATCCTATCCCCGGCGACGACATCCTGGGCTACATTGACAACCAAAACCATGTAGAAATACACAAGCGCAACTGCCCTGTGGCCAGCAAACTGAAATCCAGTTACGGCAACCGGCTGCTGGATGCCAAGTGGGATATGCGCAACATCCGTCTTTTCAACGCCACCATCGAGCTCAGAGGCATCGACCGTCAAGGCATGTTGCACGATGTTGTGGATGTCATTTCTGATGAAATGAACGTCAACATGCACAATCTTTCACTGACCAGCAAGGAAGAAATCTTTATGGGAAAGATCGAGATTCTCGTTCATAATCGACAAGAAGTAAAGAACATCATTAACAGCTTGAAAAAGGTCAAAGGCTTGCAAGAGATTCAACAAATTATGTAAGGAGTTAAGTTGATGAGTTTTTTAGTTCGTGAGTTTGTGAGTTTTTAAGTTTCTTGATTGCCTTTGTCTTTGGGGAAAGTTCGTGAGTTGATGCGTTTCATGTATTGTCAATTTCCCGAGAGCACCTGCGTCAACGAGCTGATGAATCAACTCAAAAACTCATCAACTTAAAAACTTATAAACTCGAACCTCAAACAATCATATCCAGTTGTTTGCGCAATTCTTGCAACTGTTCGCGCACAGACAGCAACGTTTCCAGCACTTCCGAACTCTTTTCAGCACCTTTTCTATTGGCACCCAGCATCTTTCTGGCGGCCGACAGCTTAAAACCGCGCACCCTAACCAAGTTATAAATCACGCGAATCTCCTCGATGTCGGCATCTGTATACTGCCTAACCTTGGTCGAACTTACAGTCTTTGGCTTCAACTGAGGGAACTCCGTTTCCCAGTATCTCAATGTACTTTCATTGATACCAAACTGCTTGGCCACCTCCTTGATGGAGTAGTAAAGTTTCACATTCTTATCGGGATTCAGCGCCATTGTCGTTTGTATTTAAGTCAAAAACCAGATATCAAATGCAAATATACATTATTTTTTTGAAAAGACGTGTTTCTCAAAGCCATTCTTTTGATGAAGCTAAGCACATAAATGCACATTTCTCATCAACCGATCAGCTCTCTCCGTACATCCTTTGACATATCTCCCGAAAACTAAAGGTATTTGCCATGCACAGCATCTTGGCAAACAAAGGGAGACCTATACATCTCAGCAAAACGTCCAACTGCCCCTAACCAACTGAATTTAAGCGATATCTTTGGCGCTTTATCCTTTTTTTTATAATTTTGCCGCTAATTACTTCAGGTGCTACACCAGCACTTTACGAAGAATAAAAACAATCATAAACAAGATAAAAACAGATGATGACAGCAAACGAGATACGTGAATCGTTCAAGAAATTCTTTGAGTCGAAAG
>CAMQBP010000243.1 GCA_946999025.1 uncultured Prevotella sp.
ACGTTACCACAATATAAAAGATCTTATTCAGAAGCAAGACTGTAAAGTGTTGTTGCTATCGGCAACGCCCTACAACAAGCAATACAAGGATCTGAGCAGCCAGCTGCGCCTCTTTGTAGATGACGATACAGATTTGGGTATTCGTCCCGAGGCTTATTTTCGTAAAATCGGTGGTGAGCGGAAGTTTTCCGAGAAGCATGAGGACTTCATCCGAAGCATCAAAGCTTTTGAGCGAAGCGATTGTCAGGAAGACTGGCAGGAGTTGATGAAGCTCTTCCTGATTCGCCGTACACGCACCTTCATCAAGGACAATTATGCAAAGACCGACCCAAAGAATGGGCGAAAGTATTTGGAATTCAAAGATGGACATAAATCTTATTTCCCTGACCGTATCCCTAAAGCTATCAAGTTTAAGACAGTTGATGGAGACCAATATAGTCGGCTTTATTCAAAGGAAATGATAGACCTTATGGACAGTCTGAAACTGCCACGATACGGGCTCATTCACTATTTGGACGAAAAAAAGGCGGAAACGGCTTCACTATACGATAAAAAATTAATCGACAATCTTTCGCGTGCAGGCAAACGGATGATGGGATTTTGCAAAAGCACCTTCTTCAAACGTATTGACAGTAGTGGCTATGCGTTCCTGCTTACCCTCTACCGCCACATCCTGCGCAACGCTGTGTTTATCTACGCCATAGACAACAAACTGCAGTTGCCGATTAGTGACGAAAACACCTTCCCAGAAGACTTTACCGACGATGACGACATAAATGCCTCTGGCGACAACAGCGATGAGAGAGAAGTAAAAACAGACGATAAAGGCAATCTGACAATTCCTAACAAGATGGAAATTTACAAGAAGAAAGCCGAAACCTATTACAATTCGCTCATCGGCAAAAACAACGTGCAATGGATAGATTCAAAATTCTTTAAACGTACGCTTAAACAGCAACTGAAGAAAGATTGCGATCAGCTGATAACTATGATTAACCTATGTGGTGCATGGAATCCGCAAACCGACCAAAAGCTCCATGAACTGGAAGAATTGCTTCACAATAAGCACAAGGAGGACAAGGTCGTGGTCTTTACTCAATACTCTGACACAGCGACTTATGTGTACAACCAACTCAAAAAGCGTAGTTTCAAACACATAGAGAAAGTAACCGGAGGCACAAAGAACCCTATGGATATCGTTGACAGGTTTTCACCCATTAGCAATAAAGCAGAAGTTTCCACAGAGAACGAACTGCGCGTGCTGATTGCGACCGACGTACTGAGCGAAGGTCAGAACTTGCAAGATGCCCACGTCATCATTAATTACGACCTTCCATGGGCTATCATTCGACTCATTCAACGAGCGGGACGTGTTGACCGTATCGACCAGAGTTCCGAACAGATTTACTGTTACTCGTTCTTCCCCGCTGACAAGGTAGAGAAAATCATTCGTTTGCGCAAGCGGCTTAATGAACGTATCAACGAAAATGCCGGAATTGTAGGGAGCGACGAAGTGTTCTTTGAAGGCAACGAGCAGAATCTTCGCGACATGTACAATGAAAAGAGTGGAAGTTTGGATGAAGATGAGGAGGATGTAGATGTCGACCTCGGCTCTCAGGCGTATCAGATATGGAAGAATGCAACCGATGCCAATCCCGAATTGAAACGCATCATACCCACGATACCCAACATAGCCTATTCCACGAAGAAAGCCGATGGAGGCATCGGAGATGGAGTAATCACATACGCCCGTACCTACAACGATTTTGACGTATTGACATGGTACAATGCTAAGGGAGAGATTGTTAGCCAGTCGCAGAAACGCATTCTTCAGGCAATGGCATGTCCCATCAATGAACCATATCTGCCACCGCAAGACAACCATCTGCTACTCGTGGAAAAAGCCATCAAGGGCATCAAGAACGAAAACACCAACGTGGTGGGCAGCCTGGGTAGCCGTTTCAGCACAAGGCGAAAACTGTACGACCTGCTGGATCACTACTACAATCAACCATTAAACATTTTCTATACACAGGAAAAGAAGGACATGCTGAAACTTGTCATCGACCAAATATACAATTATCCGATATTGGAAAATTCAAAGTTCATACTGGGTAGAATGATGCGTACCAGCAATACACACGACGAAATTATAGAAACGGTAATAGAAATGTACGAGAATGCCAATCTCTGCAGAATTGACGAAGAGAAAACAAAACACAAAGAACCAACCATCATTTGCTCGATGGGACTAAAAGTATAAGACCATGAAAAGAAAACTGTTCGACCAATATATAGCAGATGCCGACTTCAAGGGGTTGTTTGTCAGCGAAATGTTATGGAACAATCCGTCGGGGGCAACGCTGTTGCCTGAATACACGATAGACGAACGAACCTTCCACATAGAACAGATAGCCGAACGCAAGGGCTTTCAGATTTTGCAATGCCACACTGACGAGATTCCTGCCACATCGGTTTGCAAGAAACTTGACACCAAGCTACGCAAGAATGCCGAAAACTACATTTGCATATTCATCGTGCCCGGTATGCTTCACCACTTATGGATAGCACCCGTAAAGAAAGTGGAAAAGCGCGATGTGGTGTTGGTGGAATACGACACACTTGACAAGGCCGGATTCCTGTTCGAGAAAATGGAGAGTCTTTCGTTCACGCTCGAAGACAATCCGACGATTCTCGACATCATAGAAAAAGTGCAGTCGGCTTTCCTCATCAATTCAGAGAAAATTACCAAGGACTTCTATGTCGGCTTCAAGAAGGAACACAGCAACTTTGCAAAATTTATTACTGGCATTGACGACCATATTGATGATAAACAGAACAAGAACAAACAGTGGTACACATCGGTGATGCTCAACCGCCTGATGTTCTGTTACTTCATTCAGAAGAAAGGCTTCTTGGATGGCAATCCAGATTACCTGCGCAACAAACTGGAGTGGACACGCAAGCAGGAGGGCGAGGACCGTTTCTTTAATAAGTTCTATAAGGGCTTTCTTGTCAATCTCTTCCATGATGGACTCAATGCTCCCGAACACAATCATGAGTTTGAAGTTGTCTATGGTCGCATACCTTATCTGAATGGAGGCATGTTTGATGTGCACCAGATAGAACAAGAGTACGCCGAACACGATATTGCCGATAGAGCATTTGAGAACTTGTTCGACTTCTTCGACAAATGGCATTGGCACCTCGACGACCGCATGACAGCATCTGGGCGCGACATCAATCCCGATGTGCTGGGGTATATCTTCGAACAATACATCAACGACCGCGCACAGATGGGAGCTTATTACACCAAGGAAGATATTACGGAATATATCGGGCGCAACACCATACTACCTTACCTAATGGATACAGTGAAGCGTAAAGACGAAAAACTGTTCCGTGCCGACAGCCACTTGTGGCAGTTCTTGCGAAAGAGTGGCGACCGATACATCTTCGATGTCATGAAGAAAGGAAACAACCAATCCATACCGGAAGAAATAGCCATAGGACTCGACACCACACAGCCT
>CAMQBP010000244.1 GCA_946999025.1 uncultured Prevotella sp.
CGGAGAGATGTCCATAGATCTCACGAAGAACGACACAGGACACTTGCGGCAGGGCTACATCAAGTATCAAGCCGGTTCAACCATCGTAGACTCTATTAAGATTACGCAGTGTGATTTTGATAAGGATATTGTTGGTATGTATCATCTGGTGTTCTATAAGGATGAAAACAAGAAACAAAAGGGTACGATCAACGTTAAAATCACAAAGGGACACATGGAGTTCCCAGGCTTGTTTGTTGAGAAACTGAAAGCAGATTTCGATTCAGAAACCGCGACATTATCAATTCCTTCTTGCCAGTATCTTGGTAAAATGCAAAGTTTTTACCTGTATACCTATTATGAGTCTAAGAAATATTGGACCGTAAGCAACAGCAAAGCTGTTTCTTTGGCTCCCTTCTCTTATTCAGAGAAAGAAGGAACTACGGCACCGTTGACCGGAATCATCAAGGGTGAGGAAATGCAAGCAATGGTTATTGGCGCATTCAAGAAAAAAACAACTCCGCCCAAGAGTGCAAACTTGGCGGGTAGTGCCCTTGATCTTTTCTATCCTTATCTGGTAAAAATCACTGAATAGCAAAGCGCAGCAAACAGTTAATTACTGATGATAATGTGAAGGATGACAATGCGGACAAGCAGTAATCCTTCATTAAAATGCACATCATTTATCTCTATCCTCTCATTATTGCAAGTTTGGGGAAGAAGATAACTGATGTGCATTTCTTGTTTCTATCGATGAACAACATAACCAAACAACCATTCGATATCTTGCAAGTTGTTACTCAGCAACGTTCGTGATTGGTGCAAAGTGATAAAACCATTGTAAACCTTTCTGCTGACATAAACATGGCTCTTTTATTAAAGAAAGGTTGTTTGTTGTCTAAAAGCAATGTATTCACAACAAATTTGATGCATAAAACAACCATGAACAACAATGTGTGGAGGCACAACTGACCACGGCACTTACTTTTGTTAACAAACCTTTTATTTGTTAAATGTATTCTTTTTCTTTGACAAAATAAAATTGAGAAATAGCTCATATAAACCTTGAAATAATCAATTTGTGGCACATTCACACCGTACAAATTGCCAATAATCATGCTTTTGCCGCCCAATTGACATGCTTTTGCCTCTCAATCATCATGCTTTTGCCCTTCAACTTGCATGCTTTTGCCTCTCAATTGGCATCTAATAGAAGGGATTTTTGCTCCAAACACATAACTTTTTGTTGGCGTTTTTAGTTCTGAAAATATATAATACGTTAATCTTCAAATTATTAACAAAGCCATTTGATAATTCGCATATTTTCAACGCATGACCAGGTTGGCTGAAAAAACGCCTGCATTTATGTTAAAATGACGTTGCGACAGAGAACATTTTACTGAAAAACGATTCGTTTGACCTAAAAAAGCAATGCTTCATTCGTAAATGAAAGCCCCGTGTGGAAAGGACGTTAATTGTAGTTAAACCGTTGCTATATCGCTGTTTTTTTTGTTCCTTTGCAACAAATTTGGTGTATTATATCCGTATCGGAATGGGAAAAAAACGAAATAGAACCAGTAGTCATCGTGGACTACAGGCCATTACTCTTTGTATTAGCACAGCCTTGGTGCTTATTTTGTTGGGATTGGTTGTATTTTCAACGCTTACCGGCAGGAATCTTTCTTCGTATGTCAAGGAGAATTTGGTGGTGCAGCTGATTTTGGAAAATGACATGACAAATCCTGAAGCTCAGAAGATTTGTGCCGACATCAAGAAGCGACCTTATATTAAACGCCTGGATTATATCAGTAAAGAACAAGCCCTCAAGGAGATTACGGCGGCCATGGGAAGCGACCCTTCAGAGTTTACCGATGGTGAAAACCCATGTCCTGCCTCCATCGAGGTGACACTCAGGTCGAATTATGCCAATAATGATTCGTTGAAATGGATTACCGACGAATTGAAGAAATATCCCAAAGTCAATCAGATTAATTATCAAAAAGAGTTGATAGACAGCGTCAACCGCAACCTGGCTAAGACGGGTTTGGTGATGTTGGTGTTGGCCATTCTGCTCACCATCGTCTCATTTTCCCTGATTAATAATACCGTTCGGCTGGACATCTACGCACGGCGCTTCTCCATACACACCATGAAACTCGTGGGCGCCTCATGGAACTTTATCCGTCGGCCGTTTGTCAACCGTGCTATATGGATAGGTTTGGTTGCAGGCTTGATAGCCAATACCGTGCTGGCTGCATGTATCTATGGCTTGTATGTCTCTGAACCTGACATCTTGAGCGTTGTGACGTGGCGTGACATGGCCGTCACAGCGACTGTGGTGTTCTTATTCGGCATCATCATTACGGCCATCTGCGCACATATTTCCGTGAACAAGTTCTTGCGGATGAAGGCTGGTGAATTATATAACATCTAATTAAGTAAACTCGCAATCATATTGTCATGCACAGGATAAAGAACACCTTAGTGCATGCGAAAATCAATCAATAAGATGGATAGAAGAAACTTCGCATTCGACAAGGTCAACTTCATATTGTTGGCCGTCGGTATGATGATTGTCATCATTGGCTTCCTCCTGATGAGTGGAGGTGGCTCTACTGAAACAGCATACAATCCGGACATCTTCAGCGTTCGCCGCATCAAGGTGGCTCCGGTGGTATGTTTCATTGGCTTTGTGTCAATGCTTTATGCCATTGTTCGTAGACCCAAGGATCAGCATACTGAAGAATAAATGAGCATTATAGAAACCATCATTCTGGCAATCGTAGAAGGTTTGACAGAATTTTTGCCCGTGTCTTCTACGGGACACATGATTATCACGCGCGACTTGTTGGGCATGGAGGCCAACGATTCGTTTATCAACGCCTTCATTGTCATCATTCAGTTTGGTGCCATCCTGTCGGTTGTGACGCTCTACTGGAAGCGGTTCTTCCGGCTCGACCACACACCGGCACCGGCAGGAAGTACGCCGGTCAGAGCTTTCTTGCACAAATGGGACTTTTACTGGAAGCTGTTAGTGGCCTTCATACCAGCGGCTGTCATTGGATTGCTGGCTAACCATCTGATTGAAAAGATGTTGGGAAGCGTCGTGGTGGTTGCGGTGATGTTGGTGATTGGTGGTGTTTTCATGTTGTTTTGCGACCGTTTGTTCAACCATGGAAGCGAGTCAACGCCGCTGACAGAGAAGAGAGCTTTGCAGGTAGGACTGTTCCAATGCATTGCCATGATACCAGGTGTCTCGCGATCGATGGCCACCATCGTGGGAGGAATGGCGCAAGGACTGACGCGCAAACGTGCGGCCGAGTTCTCGTTCTTTTTGGCTGTACCCACCATGTTCGCCGCCACCTGTCTCGATGTGTTTAAGTTAATCAAGAATGGAGGTGTGGAAGCCTTGTCCGCACATGTGCCAACTTTACTGCTGGGCAGTGGCGTTGCCTTTGTAGTAGCGTTGCTGGCCATGAAATGGTTTGTGGCTTTCCTCACCAAGTATGGCTTCAAAGCCTTTGGCGT
>CAMQBP010000245.1 GCA_946999025.1 uncultured Prevotella sp.
GGCGACTTTTGAATGCATTGCCATCTTCCCAGCAGTCCGGTGGTTGTCGAAACCTGTTTGAAACCTTGGCGTATACTGTTGTCTGACAACTTGATGAGGTCGTAGTTCTTCAGCACTTTCACTGCATTCAAGACGGTGTTGGCGTTTTTGTCTTGATAATTTCCCATCAGGTCGCCATGAATTTCTCCGAACGACAGTGTTTTATAGACTCTTTCTTGCAACGCATTATCATATTTAGAGGCGACAATCTCATTGTTATCTTCGGCGAAAATAAGGGGTGCGTCGTGTTGTTTTGCAACATCTTCGAACACGATTTTTGTCTCAGCTGTTGTCTCACCCACCACCACAGGAATGTGGTCTTTGATGATGCCGGCTTTTTCTTTGGCGATTAATGGCAGCGTGTTACCCAGAAATTGCGTATGATCCAGACTGATGTTGGTAATGATGGATAGGATAGGGGTAATGATATTGGTGCAGTCGAGCCTACCTCCCAGTCCCACTTCTATAACGGCAATATCAACATTTTGTTCTGCAAAATATGTAAACGCCAGTGCTGTTGTCAGTTCAAAGAATGAGGGATGAAGGGGTTCAAAAAAACTTCTTTCTTGTTCTACAAATCTAATCACGCGTTCTTGATCGATACATTGGCCGTTGACGCGTATGCGTTCCCTGAAATCAATGAGGTGAGGAGAGGTGTAAAGTCCTACTTTATACCCTTCTGCTTGCAAAATCGAGGCTAATGTATGCGAGCATGATCCCTTGCCATTGGTGCCTGCTACATGAATGGTCTTATATTGTCTGTGTGGGTGGTTAAAGTGATTATCCAGTGCCAGGGTGTTTGTTAATCCTTCTTTGTAGGCTGAAGCGCCCACATTTTCAAACACAGGAGTTGCGTGAAAGAGATAATCAATCGTTTCTTCGTATGTCATCTTAAACGATAAAAAATGCAGTTGATGATAGCCATCAACTGCGAGTTTAACTTAATCAAAATAATTTCTGAACTTCTTGAAGATAGACCGCTTGGTCACGTTGTCGCCTTTGAAATTATCATTGTTGCGCAAATTCTCCAGCAGATTCTTCTCGTCACGACTCAAAGTCTTTGGTACGAAAACGCTGATGTGGACAACCAAGTCACCTTTCCCGCTACCATATCCTTGCACAGCGGGCAATCCTTTGCCTCTAAGGCGCAATGTCTTTCCTGGTTGTGTACCAGCATCAATCTTGATTCTAACGCGCGTTCCTTCCAATGTGGGTATCTCTACGTCTCCTCCGAGCGCCGCAGTTGGGAAGTCGAGCAGCAGGTTGTAAACGATATCCTGACCGTCACGAATGAAGGTGTCGTTTTCTTCTTCTTCGATGTACACCTGGATATTCCCGTTGATGCCGTTTCGTTGGCCAGCGTTACCCTTGCCAGGAACGTTCACAACCATGCCTTCAGCCACGCCTGCCGGTATTTTAATCTCAACGATTTCCTCACCTTTTACCACTCCGGTACCATGACACTGGTGACATTTGTCTTTGATGACAGAGCCTTCGCCATGACAGGTTGGACATTCTGTTTGTGTTTGCATCATGCCCAGCATGGTTCTTACCGTCTTGACAACAACACCGCTCCCATGACAAGTAGGACAGGTTTCCGACTTACTTCCACTCTCTGCACCGCTACCATGGCAGTGCGTACAGGTGACATCCTTTTTTACTTTGAACTTTTTGGTAACTCCAGTTGCAATTTCTTGCAGCGAGAGTTTCACTTTCAGTCGCAGGTCAGAACCTCTGTACTGCGGTCGTTGCCTACTGCCTTCGCCGCCGAATCCACTGAATCCACCAAAACCTCCATGCCCGCCAAATACATCACCGAACATAGAGAATATGTCGTCCATGGAGAATCCGCCTGTTTCTCCGAATCCTCCAAATCCCCCTGCACCAGGAGCGTTAAAGCCAAACTGATCGTACTGTTGTCTCTTTTGCGGATCGTGCAATACGTCATAGGCCTCGGCTGCTTCCTTGAACTTCTCTTCAGCCTCCTTGCTGTCGGGATTGCGGTCGGGGTGATATTTGATAGCCAGTTTGCGGTAAGCTTTCTTTATTTCGTCTTCTGAAGCGTTCTTGTCAATGCCAAGCACTTCATAGTAATCACGTTTTGCCATTTATTTAATCCTATATATACACACTCTTATATACACTATTCGTACTTTACTGGCCTACAGCCACTTTAGCGTGCCTGATAACCTTTTCGTTTAGGGTGTATCCTGTTTGCACACAATCTATTACTTTTCCTTTTTTGTCTTCTTCCACACCTGGAACCATGGCAACGGCTTCATGAAAATCTACATCAAAGTCTTTGTCCTCTGTTTCGATTTTCTTGACGCCTAAGCCCTCTAATGTGGTTTGAAGTTTCTTGAAAATCAGTTCCCAACCCTCTTCCAAAGCCTGGATATCCTCTGTGTTGGCTGAATTTGCCTCTGCTCTTTCCATGTCATCGAGGATGGGAAGAATCGCCGAAACCGTTTTTTCGCTACCATTGAAAATCAGTTCAGCCTTCTCTTTTTGCGTGCGTTTTTTGTAATTCTCAAACTCTGCGACGGTGCGTAGATATTTGTCTTTCAGTTCATCAAGCTCGGCTTGTGCTTTCTGAAGCGGATTTTCTTTAGTTTCTGAAGTATCTTCTACTTCTTCAGTTTCTTTCTGTTCCTCAGAAACTTCGGCGTTCGCTTCACTGTCTGCCACAGCTTGTGTATCTACATCAGCTTCTTGATTTTTGAGAATGTCTTCTTTCGCTTGGTGCTTAAATTTATTTTTATTGTTCATTTTTCTCATAATTATTTCTTTCTCTTCTTTTGTTATGGCAAAAAGCTTGCCAAGTTTGAATCACTTGTCAAGCTGTTCTGTCTTTATAAGATATGATAGAATGCACGCCGTTCTTTCTCAAGCATTGTACATCTTTTCTTTCAGTTCTTTGATTTGCTCGTCGTAGATATACTCGTCGTATTCCATCAATTTGTCAATAGTGCCACTCGGTGTCAGTTCGATGATGCGGTTAGCTACCGTCTGAATGAATTCATGGTCATGACTGGAGAACAGAATGTTACCCTTAAATGACACGAGGTTGTTGTTAAACGCTTGGATGCTCTCCAAATCCAGGTGGTTGGTTGGTGTGTCTAATATCAGGCAGTTGGCATTTTTCAGTTGCATGCGAGCAATCATGCAGCGCATTTTTTCACCGCCCGACAGCACGTTGACCTCTTTCAATACTTCCTCGCCAGAGAACAGCATGCGACCCAAATAGCCTTTCATAACCACCTCGTTGCCCGTCCCAAACTGACTGAGCCAGTCCACAAGATTCAGCTTTGAGTTGAAATATTCGGCGTTGTCGAGTGGGAGATAGGCGGTGGTGATGGTCACACCCCATTTGTA
>CAMQBP010000246.1 GCA_946999025.1 uncultured Prevotella sp.
CTTTGAGTTGTGGCTACACTGGTACTCGCCTGATTGGGGATGGTGGACCAACAATAAGAATCCAGAATGGATAGCGCTTTTAGACTAAAAAATGAGCGAACAATAAAAAGATAACACGCACTGTGTTGTCATCAATTACAACCCAATGGGCGGTGGGAGAACTCTCGCCAATGCCCATTGGGTTTTTCTATCTACTTTAACAAATATGTATATGATGAGATTCAAATTATTTACTACTTTTTTCCTTACCTTGTTGCTCACCCTATCGGCATCAGCAAAGCCCCGCACCATGGCACAACTCAGAGCCATCGCTGCTCGAGAACTTTCTGTATCTACGACTGTCGAAGATACGAGAGCCACAAATATTAGCAACATGGAAATGCTTCAACAACTGTCAGACTTGACAGTGATTGGCAACCGCCATGTGGGTTTCGTGGTATTGGCAAACGATGATGCCATTGAAGCCGTTGTCGGTGTATCAAACAAGCCATATACCAACGACACAAACATCAATCCCTCCTTTCAATGGTACTTACGGGCAGCCAACGCAGCCATAGCCTCGCGTATAGCCAACGGTCAGGGCTACAGTGGTTCCATCGCACCATCAGCGCCCCTACCCAACCATGTAGATTCACTCATAGAGACCAAATGGCATCAGGAGGCACCGTATAACAACGACATACAAAAGGATGCTAACGGCAACCCTTACTTAGTGGGATGCGTAGCTATTGCCATGACGCAGATAATGCGCTATCACAAGTATCCCACGGTGGGCAAAGGGTCGAACACATATTCTATGAACGGTGAGACGCTCTCCGCCGACTTTTCCGCTTCTCCTTATCAGTGGGACAAGATGCTGTCTGTTTATAAAAAAGGAAAATACACTGACGAAGAGGCGAAAGCTGTGTCAGAGTTGATGCGACAGGTGGGCATCTCCGTCAATATGGATTATAAACCAGGCTTCAGTTCCTCAAACACCATGTCGGCACAAAACGCATTTATCAATAATTTCGGCTACAACCCCAACATGAACCGCTACACACGCAACTATTATTCAGAGCAAGAGTGGATGGACATGGTGTATAAAGAATTGTCTGAGCAACGCCCCATTTACTATTCGGGCAACGATAGTAACTGGAAAAATGGCCATGCCTTTGTTATTGACGGCTACAACAAAGACGGCAAAGTGCATGTCAACTGGGGCTGGGGAGGTTATCAAGACGGCGACTTCGACATCGGCATCCTGACACCTGCTCGCAGTAACTATAGCTACTACCAAGACATGATTGTTGGCATTCAGCCCGAGCAGCAAGGAGCGTGGATGAGTCACCTGACATTAAACTATGACAATGAGCTAACAATAGAATGGTTTAACAAGAAAGCCATTTCCGTGGCTGAAATTCAATTGTGGAACGTGAGCAGCTCCACGCTTAATGGCATTTTCCAACTTGTCATCGAGGGAAATGGCATCCAGCGCGATTTGGTCTCAATTGACTACACGGCAAAAGACAGCGACTGGAAAACTTACTCATGGCAAAACCTTAAACTCCCTGCCGACCTGCCCGATGGCGATTATCAAATCTACCCACGGTTCAAAGACGATCGAGATGCTGATTGGCAAATAGTAAGGGCAGAATACGGCAAGAAGAACAGTGTCATTATTCATGTTGCCAATGGCACCTTCACTATCAAGGACAACCGCACCAATTATGACTGGGTAACAGCCATCGAGGCACCTACGGTAAGCGATGCCGAAGCACCCATTAGCGTGTACGACTTGCAGGGTCACAAACTGATGCAGCTCCCAGCAGCCGCTTTCTCTGTAAACCAACTGCCCATGCATGGCTTCTTCATCGTGAAGCAAGGTAAAAAGACCATGAAGATAGTGAGGTAGGAATCTTCTTTCCTACTGACTTCGTCGTTGCGTTACCCGGCTCGATTCAAAGGATTACAGCCACTAAGCGTTGTACAATGTGAATGTTGGTCGGGATGGCGACAGGCTTGAAAGCTCATAAACACGTTAGCCCAGGGCATTGCAATGCCCTGGGCTAACGTGTTTACAGCTCCACCTATCCAGTTGGAAGTGCTTCTGGAATTATAGTCCCAGTCCTTTTCGGATTTGCCCCCCGGCCTGGTTTACTTTCTTGTTGGCTTCCTCTGCGCTTTTGTCAAGCGCCTTGCCGGCTTTGTCCTTGGCCTCATTCATTTGGGCATTGGCCTTGTCAGTAGCTTCCGTGGTTTCCTGTTTGGCCTTCTCAATGGCCTGGTTGGTCTCATGTTCAGCCTTTTTCATCATGTCTTTCGCATTGTTTTTCACCGCTTCCTCAGCTTGTTCGGCTGTTGCCTCAGCTGTTGTAGGAAGGTTCTGAATGCCCGCTACAAGCGCAGCAATAGAGGGATTGTTAGCTGCGGCAGCTTTGATTTTCTCTGCATTGTCGTTCAAAAACTGCTGAATCTTGCCGACATAGGCTTTGGCCGTCTCCAGCTTGCCAGAAGCCACCAGCTCAGCATACTTGTTTTGTAGCGATGTCAAGGTAGCCTGAATGGCATCTGTGTTGTTCTGCGACAACTGTACGTCAAGTTCTGACGTCAGAGAGTCGGCGGTTGCGTCTGCACTTTCATCCATCACAATCGTAGTGTCTGCCTGATTGTCGTTAGGTGTTGTCTTTTTGTTTTCGCAGCCCGCAAATATGAACGCTATGACTGCCATTGCCATCAAAAATACTTTCTTCATCTCAAATAATTGTTTGGTTAGTCAAAGTTATAGTTGGTAAATATAGTATTTTTCGCAACATGCTGTGCTGCTTGTTGGGAATTATTAACAGAAACTATTGTTTTGGTAACTATCACTGACACATCATCTCTATCTTATATTTCCCGCAAGATGCTTCTCTAAAAGTATTTGAAGAAGTGGTGTGAATTCTTGTCAGTGGATAACATTTCAAAATCTGTAGCTCTTAATTTACTAAATCACCTTCTATTATAGGCACCGTCATAGGTAAGCCTCGGTTACTTGTATAGTTATAAGTTCCAATTCTTTGAGGATTTTTGATAGTAATCACCTGGTCACTATAAAAATCCTTTCCTGTAAGCACAACCGTATTACCAAGATACAAGTCTAATTGTCTATCAGAAATTTCATTTGCTAACGCAGCATCTTCTCCAATAACTTGAAACACTTTGAAAGACGTTTCGCTTTTGTTTTCATAACTCACAGGTTTCTCAATATACTGTATAGCTTCGTCTTTACTCTCCTTTTGAATAAAAAAGTTTACAACATAAAGTGCGGCTATGGTCAAGACTACTCCTGACAACATACCAATTAAAAAGGTTTTTTTGTTCATTTGTTATTTAACGTTAGTTCGACGAATTTAGAACAGAGCAAGCTGTGTGTCAATAGTT
>CAMQBP010000247.1 GCA_946999025.1 uncultured Prevotella sp.
AAAGGCCAGCAAGGTCATACGGTCTATTACCAACTCAACGGTAAAAACAAGACCATGAAATACGATGAACCATTCAATCTGCGCAACGGTGGTAAGATAAAAGCGTGGCAGAAAGAATCGAACTTCAAGTACGAGGAAGCGTTTGACAAGATAGAAACCATTCCTGTAACCGTGAGTTTTGCCTCCAGTGTCGAGAGTGGAGAGGGGGATGCCAGCCACCTTGTCGATGGGAATCCCCACACTTACTGGCACACCATGTACAGTGTTACGGTGGCCAACTATCCTCATTGGTTCGATTTGGATTGCGGGTCGTCCAAGATACTCAAAGGCTTTACCTATTTACCACGTCAAGATTCGCCAAACGGCCGCATCAAGAACTACCGCGTGCAGGTGAGTGATGACGGCAAAAGCTGGAGCAAAGCTGTTGCAGAAGGTAACTTTGAGAATGGTATGAAGCAACAACGCGTACTGTTCAGCAAACCTGTGAAGGCACGATATGTGCGTTTTACCGCACTTAGCTCACAAGATGGACAGGACTTTGCCAGCTGTGCAGAATTCACAGTGCTGCAATAAAATTAGGCAAGGCGATGTGTTAATATATATTAATTGCGAATGATTCTTGACATCTGTTTGTCACTTTTCAATTAAAAGCATTACCTTTGCATCCGCAAACAGAAATGACAGCATTTACTGAGGTGCGTTAGTTCAGTTGGTTAGAATGCCTGCCTGTCACGCAGGAGGTCACGAGTTCGAGTCTCGTACGCACCGCCAACAAATAGTTTAGACATCAAGTCTGAATGGATTTAACAACACATCAGTATCATAGCTCCACGGAGTTATGATATTTTTTTGCCCCCTACCCGTGATAAAGGCTCAGTAGTAATTTCCTAAATCTGTTAAAAAGCATAAAAAGCAGATGAAACAGCCATTTACTTTTCCGCTTTTTATTTACATTTGCACACATTTATTTCAACAAGTTTCGACAAATGAAGAAACAATATTTCATCTTGATTTTAACAATGGTCGCTTTCTGTTCGTTACCGATCAAAGCGGCAAGTGATGACGACGCCCCGAAACGCTGGGGATTACAACTGGGCATGGGCATGACTTCCGTAGGAGACAATTCGCCGGAAAAGCAACCCTTCTATGTTCCCAATGACAACGAAGGGAACCTATTTTCACTCAACGGTGATTATTTTCTCACTCAAAGACTGGCTTTAACAGGAGGTGTGTACTTTGAACAAGCCGGACTTTTGACTGGCTTTTCCAGCGGCATCGGACTGAAAAAGATTAATACAATGGGCCTCACCGCTGGTGCAAAATATTACTTTTTTCCCAAGAAATGGATCATCCAGCCGCACGTTGGCGCCTCCCTTCAAACCAATTTTCTCAACCTTAGCCGCTCACAGGGCAAAGGCAATTATGCGGTCACCGAAGGATACCCCGGAACAACCCTTTATATGGAACATGATATTCAATGCCCTGCCTTGAGTATTATGCCACAGTTGGGCGTTGACATCCACCTTTTCAGCACCGTTTCGCTCTGTCTCGACTGGGACTACCGTTTTGCCTTAGGTGGACACCAACGCGCAAAGATGCGATTTATCAATGGTCCTTTTACGGGACAGCCCAGCCTTTACGAGGCCGAAAAGTTCAAGACAGCCTTCTGCTTCAGTGTCAAAATGGATTTCCCCACGCACAAGATCAGCCAACGCGCATACAACAATGCCCTGTGGCTGCTCAGGAGTTGGATTGTAAGCAAAGCGTCCAACAGACGACTCGAACATGACTAACCTTCGGCGAGAAACCATCATTACTTTGTAATGCCATGCCCATGGCTATGTAAAAAGAATATTGTAACTTTGCAATATCATAGCTAAACAATTTGAAGAAATGAAAAAGTTTTTTACCCTTTGCACGCTCTTGGTATGCTCATCACTCCTAATGATGGCTCAACCCAAGAAACCGAAACTAGTAGTTGGCATCATCGTAGACCAAATGAGGTGGGACTATCTGCCCTATTATGAAAGCCGGTTTGGACAAGATGGCTTCAACCGACTCATCAATGGCGGTTTCAGTTTCGACAACCTCAACATCAATTACACCCCCACCGTTACCTGCGCAGGCCACACGCACGTGTACTCAGGCTCGGTGCCAGCCATCTCTGGCATTGCCGGCAACAACTTTTACATCAAAGGCCAGCGTGTTTATTGCGCCGAAGACAACACCGTCAGCAGCGTAGGAAGTCAGTCGAAGGCAGGCATGATGTCGCCCCGCAACCTCAAAGTGACGACCATGACCGACGCTTTACGATTGGCCACCGATTTCAGATCGCGCACCATTTCTATCTCCATCAAAGACCGTAGCGCCATCATGCCTGGCGGACATACGGCCAATGCGGCCTATTGGATGGATGTACCGGCCGGCTCTTTCATCACCAGCTCTTACTACATGAACGAGCTTCCCGCATGGTTGAAAGCTTTCAATAAGAAGAATTACGACATCATCAAACGCGACGTGCGCACCGATCCGGAAGGAAATTCCATCTTGGTGCGTCTGGCCATGGAGGTTTTGGACAACGAAAAACTGGGGCAAGGCGATGAAACCGACTTCCTGGCCATGAGTTTTTCGTCGACCGACTATGTGGGTCACAAATACGGAGTGAGAAGTAAACAAACCGATGCGATATACCTCAACCTGGACAAGGAGTTGGGCAAACTACTCAATAAGTTGGATGAAAAGGTGGGAAAAGGCAACTATCTGCTGTTCCTCACAGCCGATCACGGAGCTTCACATAACACAGATTTCCTCCGTGCACACAGGATTCAGGCCGGAACATGGGATGCCCGCGCAACCATGAAGGCTCTCAACGAACACCTCACGGCCAAATTCGGGGTGGCCAAGCCATTAGTTAAAGACTACATCGAATACCGTTTCTATCTTGACCATGAAACGATTGGCCAATCGAACCTCGATATCCAAAAAGTAAAAGACGAGATTGCGGCATTCTTGAAACAAGACACTAAGATTGAATTCGTGGTTGATTACGAGAATTTAGAGAATCTATCCATGCCCGCCCGACTGAAAAACATGATGCGCAATGGGTATAACGCCCAGAGAAGCGGCGACATGGAGGTTGTACTTTCGCCCGCTCATTACGTGCATACAGGTACGGCTCCTCACCAAGGAACCACGCACGGGGTATGGAATCCCTACGATTCGCACATCCCATTTGTACTTTACGGCTGGGGAATTCCACATGGCCGAAGCGCTTACGAAGCAACCATCAACGACATTGCACCCACCATTTGCAACCTTTTGAAGATACAAGTGCCGAACGGCAGCATTGGCAAACCGCTTCCATT
>CAMQBP010000248.1 GCA_946999025.1 uncultured Prevotella sp.
TATAGCCATCTCCATCGTTTGTGGGTGTATAGCCAAATAGGAAGAGCACCAACAACAGGAAAGCCAGAAAGAGCAGACTTATCTGACGATAGCGATTTTGCATACAGTTCCTTTGTTGCCTGTTTGGTCGGCAGTTTATACCATATAGATGCCCGATGCGACCGGGTTTCCATTCATATCGTTGCCATCCCACACGAAAGTTCCGCCATTGCTTTTGCCTTTACTCACCAGGGTGCCATTGACAGTTACTATTTTAATGTCGGCTTGATAACTGAGTCCAACAACCGTTATGGGACCATTGTAAGAGGGTTCTACCGGATTTGGGTATGCGTAGGTAACGTCTTTGTTCATCGATTCCACAGCCTCGGTGGCATCACTTTGAAAAGAACAAAGTCCTTTGTCTGTCCCAAAAAACACTTCTCCTGTTGAGTTATTGATGGCTATGTTTTCCACATTATCAGAAGGCAAAACGCTGTTTGCCATGGTAAAATGATGAATTTGCTGGTTACCATCTGCGCTGATGAGATATACTCCATTGCTTCCTGTGCCAAACCATTTGCGATTGCTCTTGTCAACTGCAATGCAGGAGATGTCTACTCCTGCCAATATTTGTCCCAATCCAAAGATTGTTCTCCATATCTTCGGCGATATACTTTACAGCTGTTGTTTTTAGACTGTTTCCATCTTGGTTGGTGAAATTGGTAATGGTGTGCAGCGTTTCTGTCTTCCTATCATAACAAAACAATGCCGGAAACTTATAGTTCCCGTTGCCGAACCACAATAAGCCTCGACTGTCAAACATGGGATGATAGAGTAAACTGGGGCTCACTCCATTTCTCATCAGCGATGATTGATGGTGTGATTTCATGGTTCCATCTGGCAGTAATTCGATGATACTTTGTCCCTTGGTTTGGTTGTTTAATATCCAAAGATGACGCTCCTCATCGAACAGCAGACCGTTGATGAGTACATATTCATTATCCAGTTCTTTTCCTTTATCCACTGCTGGCATCAGAATACTGTTGTCTTTATTGTAATATTTGGTGAGTTTACCGTTTTGAAATTCGTAAAGTCCGGTTCTACCTCCTGCAAATACGTGGTTTATATCTTTAGGATCGATGGCCAGACAGTTGATTTCTGAATACGAATAGCCTGTTGTTTTTTGGATATCATCTTGATAGATGTGCCATTGACCATCCTCTAAAACTTGGATAATACCTGGATGTGAGAGGCTAACACCTTCTTATTCAAAACCTCCTCCCGAAGTGTAAAGGCGGTTATTGATAAACTTTAGAAAATAAAAATGGTTGTATTTTGGACCTTCCGGACGCATGCTTTCCATTTTATTCCATAGTTCATTGTCTACTACTTTTATGTCGTCAGTATAGTTTTCTATTCTTTTCCAATTCTTCTTGTCAAGTAAATTAGAAGACAAATCAGCAGCATATTTTCCATGGGTCATTGATGCAGCAATGATTTTGTTTTGCTGAATAAGCGTCCAATCCACGCGAAAACCCAGAAAATAAGTATCACTAATCTCGGCATCACTCACATTGAGCTTAACAATACCAAATCCTGTGGACAAATAAGCATAGCTTCCATTGACATAAATACTGTGAGTGGTTTTGTCTTCTGTCAGCGATTTTTTATAATAGTCAGCGATATTGGTTACATTTCCCTTATCATCCAGCAAATCTATGTTGTTGTTTTTGTAGACAATAATCAATCGTTTGGCTGCAGAACTATAAGTAATGTGGCTGATTTCAACATCATTCAAGCCTGTTTTCTTATCAAAAGTTTGTATGCTGTTGTCATTTTTATCATAGCAAAACAATCCACCTGACGCCAGCACATACACGATGTTACCTGCCGGTTGCACGTCCGTAATGTCGTGATAGGCAGGATATACTTTCCAAGAACCTATCTGGGACAGGCCTTGCAAGCAACCCATAATGAGAAAAAGGACAGATACTATCGTTGTTTTCATTGAGTCATTCGATTAGACAGATTGTGCTATAGCTTCGTTAAGATAGGCTGCTAATTTTTCAACTGCCAGTGCACGATGCGAAATGTGGTTCTTTATATCTTCGCCAAGTTCGGCAAAACTCTTGTTATATCCGTTGGGAATGAACAGCGGATCATAACCAAAACCAGCATCACCACGCTTTTCTTCTGCGATTAAGCCATCCACACGTCCTTCAAAATAATGTATTTCAGGAGCTGCAAAAGCATTATCTACGTTTTCTTTTTGTTGATTTTTGAGATGTTGCAGCAAGGCAATGACAGTGCGAAAATGAGCCTTTCTGTTTTCTTTATCCTGTAATTCGTGCAAAAGTTTCTGCATGTTAGCCTCGCTGTCATGGTCGGTTCCCTCGGCATAGCGTGCGCTGTGAACGCCTGGTTTACCATGAAGAGCCTCCACTTCAAGGCCTGTATCATCGGCAAAACAGTCCAATCCATAGTGTTCTGCCACATACATGGCCTTTTGTAAGGCATTCTCTTGCAAGGTATCTCCTGTCTCTGGAATCTCCTCATGACAACCAATATCTTGCAAAGACACTATTTCAAACCGTTCTCCCAGTATGTCACGAATTTCCTGAAGTTTGTTCTTGTTGTTTGTTGCGAATACGATCTTCATGTTTTTTCTTAACTTTTACCTTGATTTGATCAAATCCTTCCCCGTACACACCGATAACCGAACTCTGACTAACAAAGGCATTTGGGTCGGTCATTTTGATGAGTCGGAAGATAAGCTGACTTTCACTTTTACGGGCTAACAAACAGATTACTTTGATTTCCTTTCCGGTATACCAGCCGTGACCATCAAGAATGGTGATTCCATGATCCGTTTCTTTAGACAGAATTTCGGCTATTTCTTCATGTTTTCTCGAAAAAATCATGAACTGAACCGATTGGCGTTGACGGGCAAACACAAAGTCGAGCATGAAACATTCGATGATGATGGTACAATAACCAAATACCACTTTGTGTGCGCGTTCAGCCATTTCGCCAAACTGCGGGAAGAAGAAACAGCTACTTACTATAAATATATCAACCAATATTAATACCTGTCCCAGCGACATATCCTTGTATTTGTTGACACAAGCAGCAATGATATCCGATCCTCCCGTACTGCCATTGTTGAGAAACACCACGGCCAGTGATGAACCAGTGATACAGCATCCAATAACCATTGACATGAAGTCTTGTCCTTCTCCCAATACCTTGATAAAGTTTCCGTTAGCATCCAAAGGCATTAAACTTTGTGCAAACATTAACATGAAATAAAGAGCAATGATGGCATAGATGGTTTTCATCATGAATCGGAAGCCCAAAATCTTCAGGGCTACG
>CAMQBP010000249.1 GCA_946999025.1 uncultured Prevotella sp.
TGTACAAAGGACTATTGACACACAGCTTGCTCTGTTCTAAATTCGTCGAACTCACATTAAATAGAAAGAAGTGATTGAAGAAAGGAGGGTGCCCAGCTCCAAACGCAACAGGTTTGGATGTAGACCTGCTGAAAGAAAAAATCGAGTGGTTTTTCAAAGATATTGTCAATATTTTTGGTCATTTTAAAACTGACCATCTAAGATTGAGAAGTTGAATTTTTGACTCCCAAATAGACGTTTCGACCCAGGTTTCGTTGGAAAAGCATTGAGTTTTCTGATCCAGAACAATGACTTTTGCCATCAAAATGCTGCTGGTAAGTGGTGAAACTCATTGCTTTTACATGCTAAACCCACCGCTTTACCAGTCGTCATGACAGACACAAAATAGTCAAGCCGCTCGCTGTCAAAGGGATACAAAATTCGCGTATTTGCAACCGAGGAGCCTGTCGATTGCAAATACGCGAGTATTGAGGGTGATAGTTAAATATTTTCAGAAATGCATGAAGTGCGTTAGTTGGCCAATTCGGAAATAAATTTGAGGCGCACCAAGCGCAATTCTTCCTTGGTATATTGGTCGCCCAATTCTTCCATGGCCAGCTTCAGGCCATCCGACTCGCTATCCAAGAAGTAGTCGTAGATTTCGTCCACATGGTCTTCGTCCATCACGTCTTCCAGGAAGTAGTCGATGTTGATTTTGGTTCCACTGTAGACAATGGCTTCCAACTCGTCAAGCAGTTCGTCGAAGTCGAGCCCCAAGGCATTGGCGATGTCATCGAGCGCCACTTGCAGGTCGATGCTCTGAATGATCTTGATCTTGAGCATGCTCTTCTTAGCCACCGTACGCACACGCATCTCTTCGGGCCTTTCGATGTGATTCTCTTCGCAATGCGCCTTGATGAGTTCGACGAATTTCGGTCCATATCGCTTGGCCTTGCCGGCTCCTACGCCCTGAATCTGTTGCAGTTCTTCCAAGGTGATGGGATAATCGGTCGCCATTTGCTCCAACGAGGCATCCTGGAAGATGACGTATTTTGGCAGGTTCAGCTTGGCCGACATTTGCTTTCGCAGGTTTTTCAACATGCTGAAGAGCGCCGGATCGAGTACACCGGTTCCGCCCTCTGGCGACTCAGCATCATCGTAATCGCTGAACTCGGTATCCAGTGCAACCATGAACGATACGGGTTTTTTAATGAATTTCTTGCCGGCTGCCGTCACTTTGAGCACGCCATAGTTCTCCACTTCCTTTTCGATGTATCCCGCAATGAGTGCTTGTCGGATGACGGGATTCCACATCTTGGGATCTATGTCCTCGCCTGCGCCAAACTCTTCCAGCTCATCGTGCTTGTGCGAGGTGATATCATCCGTGGCTTTGCCCATGACGAAATCAACGACATAATCCTGTCGGAACTCTTCTTTAAGCGCCACGATGGCCTTGAGAACGATGAGCAGGGCATCCTTACCCTCACGCCGCTCTTTGGGATGCAGACAGTTGTCGCAGCTATGGCAGTTGTCTTGCCGATATTCTTCCCCGAAATAGTGCAGCAACATCTTGCGTCGGCACACGGAAGATTCGGCATAAGCCGCCGTCTCTTGCAGTAGTTGGCGGCCGATGTCTTGCTCTGCAACGGGCTTTCCCTCCATGAACTTCTCCAGCTTTTTAAGGTCTTTCCGTGCATAGAAAGCCACACAGATGCCCTCACCGCCATCTCGACCGGCACGTCCTGTCTCCTGATAATATCCTTCCAGGCTCTTCGGGATGTCGTAGTGGATGACAAAGCGCACGTCGGGCTTGTCGATACCCATGCCGAAAGCAATGGTGGCCACGATGACATCGATGCGCTCCATGAGGAAGTCGTCTTGCGTTTGTGAACGGGTGGCGCTGTCCAGTCCGGCATGATACGGAGCCGCCTTGATATTATTCGCTTTCAAGACTTCAGACAATTCTTCCACTTTTTTGCGCGACAGGCAATAAATAATGCCGCTCTTGCCCTCGTGCTGACGGATGAACATGATGATTTGGCGGTCGATATCCGACGCTTTTTGACGTACCTCGTAGTACAGATTGGGACGGTTGAACGAGCTTTTAAACTCGCGTGCATCCGCAATGCCCAAGCTGCGCTTGATATCTGTGCGCACCTTGTCGGTGGCGGTTGCCGTCAAAGCGATTACAGGAGCATCGCCTATCTTGTTGATGGTGGGTCGGATGTTTCGATACTCTGGTCTGAAATCATGTCCCCACTCAGAAATGCAATGCGCCTCGTCGATGGCATAAAAAGAGATTTTGACGGTCTTTAAGAACTCTATGTTCTCTTCCTTGTTCAGCGATTCGGGTGCCACGTACAACAATTTGGTACGCCCCGAGCGAACATCGTCCATGACTTGTTGGATGGCAGCCTTGTTCAAAGACGAGTTGAGGAAATGGGCTACGCCCTCTTCTTCACTGATGCCGTTGATGACATCCACCTGATTTTTCATCAAGGCGATGAGCGGAGATACCACGATGACCGTTCCCTCCATGATAAGTGACGGCAACTGATAGCACAAGCTCTTGCCTCCACCGGTGGGCATGAGCACGAATGCGCTGTTACCAGCCAGAAGATGTTTGATGATGGCTTCCTGCTCGCCTTTGAAAGCATCAAAGCCGAAATAAAGTTTTAATTTCTCTGTAAGATTAACCTTCTCTGCCATAGTGTTTCATTAGTGCCGGTGCGTTCGGCGGGGATCAGGTCCTTCCCGCCGAACAGTCCGACTTAGATTATCGCTTTTGTGTTACACAGTGCGGCTGTTTAAGCCGATTCCAATTTCTGTAGATGAGCCTTGTCGAGCTGCTCCTGGGTGTATTTGAGGGTCACTTTGAAGCTCTTGACACGCTTGGAGGGGATTTCGAACATGGCATCCATCATCACCGACTCCACAATAGAGCGCAAGCCACGCGCACCTAATTTATACTCAACCGCTTTGTCAACCATGTAATCGAGCGCATCTTCGGCGAACGTCAACTTGATTCCGTCCATCTCAAACAGCTTGATATATTGCTTGACAATCGAGTTTTTGGGTTCTACCAAGATTTTGCGCAACGCCTCTCTGTCCAAAGGATTCAAATAGGTGAGCACCGGCAGACGACCAATGATCTCGGGAATCAGTCCGAACGACTTCAAATCTTGCGGCAAGATATATTGCATCAAGTCGCCCTTGTTGATGTTCCGCACGTTCTGCACCGAGTTATAACCCACCACATGCGTGTTGAGCCGCTGCGCTATCTTGCGCTCAATGCCATCGAAGGCACCGCCACAGATAAACAGAATGTTCTTGGTGTCCACGTGGGTG
>CAMQBP010000250.1 GCA_946999025.1 uncultured Prevotella sp.
GGTAAACAATCCTTCGGCCACGAAACCGCGAATGCTATTGATGGGATGTCCCAAACGAGAGTAGTAGGCGGGCACGTTTTGTGGCTCATCTACATCGGTCATTTCGTTGTGGGCGTATGTCAGGCTACCGTTTGCTTTGACAGTAAAGTCGCGGTTAAACACCTTTGTATAGGCCAGGCTCATATCAAAGCCCTTGTTTTTAACTGCTCCGATGTTGGCCCAAGGTTTGTTTCTTCCAAATCCTGACATTGAAATCACGGAGTTTCTCTGCATGAAGATACCTGTACGCGACTCGTTGAAATAGTCGAAGCTGATATCCAGACAGCCCATCAGGTTCATATCCACACCCACATTGAGCTTCTTCGATTTTTCCCATGTTGCCAATGGGTTACCATAGGTAGTGATATTGGGTACACTGATGTTTTCGTAGCCATTGCCTATCCACCAACCACCTCTGGAGAACATGTTCACCGTGGTGATGTATGGGAAACGGTTTCGCAAGGCATCGTTACCCACAAGGCCATACGATCCACGTAACTTCAGGTTGTGAATATAGGCTTTGGCTGGTTTAAAGAAGGCTTCATTAGAGATAGTCCAACCCGCTGCGACAGCTGGGAAGAAACCAACCGCTTGCCACTCATAAAGTTTTCCGAACCGTTGTAGCCAAATGTGGCCTCCAACAGATAGCGGTGGTCGTAGTTATAAGCAAATCTACCAGCTAAGCCTTGCTCTCTGTAAGGCAACAGATCGTATTCTCCGCCGCCGTTTTTAACTTTCTTGGTTTCTTTCATGTGGTACACCAAGGTTGCGTTCACATCGTGCTTGCCAAACAGTCTTTGGTAATCCACTTTTCCTTGCAATGACCATACTGTCGTGGTGGGGTCTCTGCCGGAGTTGGATTGCAGGTAAGGCTGGCCTGGATCGCCAATGGTGGTGCTGTCAAAAATGTATTGTCCGTTCTCGTCCACGGTGTAATCATCGGACACTTTGTAGTAAAACGGTACTGTCCAATGATCCAACCAGTTGAAGCTGTAATTATAGAACGATGCCAATCCGCTGGCTTTAAGTCCTGGTGTTACAAAGTCCAAATCTTGGTCTATATTGAATGCCGTTGTGGAATACACATAGTTGCGGTCAGTATAACCTGAGCTCAAGCGAGCGTATGGGTTAATTTGCAGTCCGCCTACACCTTGGCGGGCATTCATACCATAGCGCACGAAAGTGTCACCTTCCTGGGCGGGGAGCACCGGTGGGAAGCTTACGGGTGACACGCGCATAGTGTAATAAAACAGGTCGTTGACCTGCTCTTTGGGTGCATGATAGTAGAACAGCTGCGTATTCATGTTCAAACCAATCTTTGTCGTACGTGTAAGGCGGGCCGTAACGTTGCTTTGGAATAGATATTTACGGCTTCGCATGTTCACGTCCAGCGCTTGTGTCTCTTTGGGCTGACGTATGATACCGTTCTCATAGAATATGCCGGCATTCAGGAAGTAAGTCAGTATCTTGCTTCCGCCCCTAACGTTGAGGTTCAAGTTCTGGTTCATGGTCATCTTCTTGAACAACAGATCATGCCAGTCGTTGTTCGGGAACAGGTATGGGTTGGCTCCCTCGCGTGTTTTGGCAATGCGGTCTTCGCTGTAATAAGGGGTATATGCGTTGCCCACAGCCTTAGCCTCGTTGTAGGCTGCTTCATTGAACATTTGCATATAAGTAGGTCCGTCAGCCATTGGCTGTACCATTGTGGGAGAAGAGAACGTGTTGTCCAACCGAACTTTCACCTGCATCTTCTCCGACAGCTCACCTTGCTTAGTATTCACTATGATAACACCATTGGCACCGCGCGAACCATATAAGGATGTTGCAGTAGCGTCCTTGAGCACAGAGAACGACTCGATTGACTCTGGTGGAATGTTGTTCAACATGGTTGTGTTGATTTCTACACCATCAAGAATCACCAAAGGACTCTTGTTCGCACCAAAGGTCGAGATGCCACGAATGTAGAATTCGGCATTATCGTAACCAGGCTCACCGCTTTGTTGACGGGCGATGATACCAGGAATGTTTCCTGCAAATGATGTCGTCAAGCTGCTCGATGTCATTTTTAGGTCTTCTGGCTTTACGGCCTGTACGGCACCCACTAATGATTCTTTCTTCTGTTTACCGAATCCAACGACTACAACTTCATCAATTTCATTGTGGGCAGGGTACAGTGAAATGGCAATGAACGTTCGTCCTTTCAAGCTAATATCCTTGTTTTGGTAACCTATGTAGGCTACTTCCAACGTGGCATTTGGAGATGCTTGAATAGCAAATGTTCCGTCATGAGCGGTAATAGAGGCGATGGAAGTTCCCTTTACCCGTATGGTAGCTCCTATGACGGGTTCACCATTTTCATCACCGATGAATCCTTTAACTTCTCGTTTGTCGTTTTGTCCTAAGCTGCTGGCATTATTTGCATGTGCTGTTCGCGGTAAGGCATCATTAGATGCCAAAGCAGATAGCGACATCAGATTTGTCCCTAATAGAAACAATGACGCCAAAAGCAACCTTGGTTTTAGACCTTGATTCCTTTTCATTTGTTATAAGTGTTTAGAAGGTTAAAAATATTTATACTACAATTTGAAAGATAATTCATTTATATATTTTCATGTTCTTTAGGTAAAGCAAATTTTAATTAAGTAGGTTTTCATCATTCGTCCTTGCCTACAAGGCAAATCTTTGCGGTGGTTTTCTCTTTTTTCTACATAACAAGATTTGCATTTCTAATTGGAATTAGTGTTTTTTCAGCATGTCGGCAACTTCCTTTTTGGCCTGTTCGCGGCTCTTGGAGAAGATTTTTTTGATGCGGTGCATGTCAAATTTCCGTTCCCGGTCGTAGGTGTAGATACCGTTTTTTCCAATTCCTTTGGAGTTGAACAGCTTGTTTTCCATTCCGCTTTTTCCAAAATCAAATTGATAGGTCCATGCGTCACCATTGAGGTTGATCCATTCCGCCCGCTCAAACTGTGGGCGTGGGTATTCCGGTCTTGGCTGTATTGCGGCACTAAGATTTAGTGAAAGGATAAGTGCCAAAGATGACAGGTAGAATTTTGTCTTTCTCATAAATTCAGAGTTTCGGTATATTAGCAAAGTGCAAAGTTAGAGTATTATTCAGGCTTGTAGGGGTAATATTGTGTTTTTGTTCTGTAATATTGTTTATAACTGACATATTTCAAAAATCACATGAGTACTACGTAGTAGACCCTCAAAAAGACGAGATAGCATTTTTGAGGGTCGACTATATATACCCAAATATTAAAATGTACATCGATTTATAAAAATA
>CAMQBP010000251.1 GCA_946999025.1 uncultured Prevotella sp.
TGCAATTCCCCGACTACGACCAATACGAATTGCAAGCAACGGTCGTGCTGGACAGTCTTAATACGGAGGCGCCGGCGTTGACGCAAGCGCAAAACGAACGGTTATTTCAGGAGGTGATGGCCGACTATGCCGACATTCCCTTGAAGCGGGAACGGCTCAAAAAGATGAGGCAAGATAAGTTGTTGAACGCCATTCAGGTGAAATATGCGTACGCCATCACCTGTCATAAGGCGCAAGGTGGGCAGTGGGCGCATGTCTATCTGGATCAAGGATACATGACCGACGACATGCTCACGCCCGACTATGTGCATTGGTTGTACACCGCTTTCACCCGCGCCACAGAGCGTTTGTATTTGGTCAATTGGCCTAAAACGCAAACACACGATGAGGATGATTGAGCGAGAGCGGCCATTAAAAACCACCCACAGCCCCGCTTATTGCCTTTTGTAGACCACGGGATCGTCCGTGACATCGTCACTTCCTACGCTCACTTGTGTCATGAGACCCTTCTCCTCGTCCACTTTTAAAACGACGACATACGCTGGCTGGTGTCCTTTGGCGGGCATCGTGATTCTCAATACCGGCTTTTGGTATGTGTAGGTGGCGGTTTGTGTCACCTCTTGTCGGTGCTGTCGTCTGTTTGTCTCTACGCTGTTTTCCTTTTCGTATCTCTCTTCACTGCCCGAAGTGACAAACACCTCGCGGGCGGATGCGAAAGCCAAACTTCCCCAATGCTTCACATATTTGGAATGACTGGATGGCACCAAACGCTCGTAATTCCATTTTGTATTCATCAACTTGTTTGCTGTTAGGCTCTCAAAATCTTTGTCCTGCTTGTCGCATGATGCGAGCGTGAAGACCATCGCACAAAGCGTCAACGTTATCGATAACAATCTTTTATTCATCTTCTTACTTGTTTTATGGTTTAAAATGAGGGTGCAAAGATAGGACAAAAAAGATATTTTTCAAGCTGATTGGTTGCATAAAAGTAGTCATTTTGCAAGAAATGGTACTGCGTGAAGCCCATAACGTGTGCCTGAGTGCTGTTAGATGAATAGTCAAACAGTGTGTTTATGCGCATCATCGCACATGCAATCACGGTGATAGATTTATGTGAATTTTCTTGACAACGAACCTCTTCATATTTGAAGAATTTGCGAACAACTGGGTGTCTTGTCGCAAATACGCTTAAAATGAGAAAGTTTTATAAGTCGTTATGGCATAATGTATTACGTTAATCTCTATCCACCACATGCCTACTTTTGCTGCTTTTATTCGTGAAAAGCATTGAGTTAAGGATGCAATAGGCATGCTTTTGGGCGGCAAACCTATGTTCATTGCGTGCCAAAGGGATACTTTTAAGCGAACAAAGTCAATGCTTTATGGCAAAAAAAGGATTTTTCTTGCCAACTTAACTCCTGTCTTGCTCCCTGTTTGCCTATCGTTTTTTTCTAGATTGAAAGTTTTTATGTGCCGTTTTTGGGACGATAATTGGTAAAAATACACGACGATATCAGCAATATGTTACTTGTATCGCTCGATTGGATAGGTTGGCTATGTGTGCACAAAACCGTGAGAAATAGTTTACGAGTCATCGTTTTTTACGTACCTTTGTGGTGCAATTCACATTCATGTGCGAATGAGAGTGGAGTACACCGTGCCTGATCACCCTCTTTTCACACACAATTATTTTTCATTCATGAAACTCTGGGGCATTCTTTTTCTGGTGGCTCCCTTGCTGGGAAGTGCCTATGTTTTTTGGCGAAGCTGGCAGCTGTTGCCATTCTGTACGCTTGCCAAAACGGTCATACTTCTCCTCATGGCTTTGGCATTCATGCTGATTTACGTCACTTTCAGCGGCACCATCGACAAACTGCCTATATGGTTGGCCACCACGGTTTATCACGTCAGCACGTCATGGCTCATCATTTTGTTTTATCTCTTCATGGTGTTTTTGGTGCTGGACGTGGGAAGATGGGTACACCTCATCCCCCAATCGTTCACTCATCACAGTGTGGTAGGCACGTTGAGCGTGTGTGGGTTCATGGTAGGCATCTTTGTTTATGGTTATTTCAACTATCGCCATAAGGTGCGAGTCGCCATAGATTTGAAGACCGAAAAACAGCTTGAACGGCCGTTGAAGATGGTGATGGTCAGCGATTTGCATTTGGGTTACCACAACCGTCGGGCTGAATTGGCTCGGTGGGTCAACCTGATGAATGCCGAAAAGCCTGACATGATTTTGATTGGTGGCGACATCATCGACCGCAGCATGCGACCGCTGCTGGAAGAGAGGATGCACGAGGAGTTTAAAAAGCTACAGGCTCCCATCTATGCATGTTTGGGTAATCACGAATATTACAGCCAGTACGAGGACGCATTGCAATTCTATCGTGACGCAGGCATCCATCTATTGATAGATAGTGTCACGTTGGTCAATGGGATTCAGGTAGTTGGACGCGACGACAGGTTCAATGTTCATCGAAAGTCTTTGCCCGAATTGATGCAGGGTGTTGATGGTTCTCGGTACACCATCTTGCTCGATCATCAGCCTTTTCATCTTGATCAGGCCGAGAAGGCTGGTGTAGATTTCCAGTTGAGTGGGCACACCCACTATGGGCAGGTGTGGCCGGCATCGTGGGTGGAAAAGGGCATTTACGAGAATGCCTACGGGCCTTTGCAGAAAGGCAAGACACAATATTTCGTGACAAGTGGTCTTGGTATTTGGGGAGGAAAGTTCAGAATTGGCACCCAATCCGAATATCTCGTGGTAACTTTGACGTCCACGACTTCTATAAATTGATGTCAATATGAAAGATACGGTTGTGATTGATGAGGCCTGGTTGCATGCGTCTTTTGACACTTTCAACCGCTTGTATTTTGACAATGCGTTGCCCTGCCCCCGACTTTCGTTATCGCAGTCGCGTACAAGGCTCGGCAGTATGTCGTGCAAGCACAAGCTTACCTGGAGAGGTTGCAAGTCTTACCGGTATGCCATTCACGTCAGTACCTATTATAATCAAACCGAACGGCAGTATCAGAACGTGCTGTTGCACGAAATGATTCATTATTACATCGCCTACAAAGGCATCGTGGACACCTCGCCGCATGGCAAGGTTTTTCGTCAGATGATGAAAAACTTGAATGAAAAGTATGGTTGGGAAATCAGCGTCAGCTCTCGGATGAGTGAGGCAAAGCCAGCCTCCGTGCAATCATCAGCCACGTCGCGGCTCATCCTTTTGCTCGAGGTGCGGGGACGGGGGCATTTCGTTTCGGTGGTCAACCCCAAGTACGCGTCTG
>CAMQBP010000252.1 GCA_946999025.1 uncultured Prevotella sp.
GGATTTCTCTTTGCCGTACGACACAGAGAAATCCTAATGACCGATTTGGGTTAATTGTAAAGAAGATGAGGTGAGCGCGGATTTGTATATACTTGCGCTCGCTTTTTCGTTTTGGCAACCGTTCTTCTTCCGCACTCCATGTGATGGCTGGAGAAATGATCGCGTGCGGGATGAGTCGCAGCCTCAATGCCATTGGATGACAAACCCCATGCTTTTTCGCTTCAAACCCAATGCTTTTGGACGTCAAACCCAATGCTTTTGGACGTCAAACCCAATGCTTTTGGACGTCAAACTCAACGCTGTTGGAACATGATGGCTGCATGTTTTCGTAACATGCTGTGTCTTATTGAGTTGACTTCTGTCTCCAGCTTTTCCGCAGAGCGGTTTCGGGTGGATGCGTCATTCAGCATGTTGGAGCAAAACAAGAAGAGCAAGGAGACTTCCGCCGTCTCCTCGCTCTCTCATGAATGGTAATGTTCTTCCAAGGAAGAAGTCATTTTTTGGCGGTTCTGTAAGTTGCCGCCGTAAGGTCTTGTTTATGTGCGGTTCAATAAATTACCCCCGTCAAGTTTTTTGGGGGGGCAGTCTTTTTACGTTTTGTCATCTCGTGTGCTCTTTTTATATAAAACAGGCTGCGCCTCAACAATTCAAACAAGTTTGATTGTATTCGGCTTGCTCCGTTTTTGGTTCAATTTGCTTGTTCGTTCAGTCGTATAGCTCGCTATACTCCTTCACTCACAAACAAATTGACCACAAAAATAGTCTCACAATCTGTCAAAGCTAATTAATAAATCCGCCCTTATGTGGATAGGTTTACGTTCTGTCGTCTTGTGGTCTCTTTTCGGCTCAATTTGCCTGCTCGCTCAGCCGCATGGATTGCCATGCTCCTTCACGCGCAGCCGAATGGACCATTAGGAACAGCTCCGCCATCCGACAATGCTAATCGGCTGAACCGTTATTATTTGGCCAGCACCGGCCGGATGCAGTTGCCATTGTCAAGTACGGTTGTGCCATTTTTATGATAATAAATTCCGTCAAAGTCGAACGACACTTCCAGGTAAGAGTTGTAGTCTTTGCTGAAACTTCTGTCTGCCCAGTAGTAGCCACCGAAGCCTGCGTTCTCAATAGCCTTACCGTTGCGGTAGCCAGCCATTGGCAGGAACAGATATTTTTCTACCTCCTCTTTGGTAATCTCACGCGGAAATGTTATGCCTACTCCAAAATCACTTTTCGCAGGTGTGAAGAGACAGCCGTATATTTGTTTGCCATTGTCTAACGTGATATAGCCCAATTGCCAGTCGGCCTCATCTTGCAGGCGGGCCCAATTCGTTTTACTCGGCAATTTCCACATACCCTTTGTAGCCCAGAAGGCGAGGTCGCCATACGCAGCATCCTCATAGTTGTCCGTAGGTTGTTTGCATTCGGCATCCTTGAACATCTTTCCTGAAATGCTCGTGGGTCCGTACTTGTCGCCACACTTCACGGCGATTTCCGCCTCGGTCAGCGCGTTAGTTCCGCACACGCCGAAGTTGAAGTGGTCTATCTGCGTGTCGCTTTTCGCGCATTTCTTGTTCGAGTCGCGTTGTTTGCCATACACCTTGTTAAAATATTCCCACTGGTTGTCGGCTATCTTCCATGTGCCATTGTCGTACATCAGGTTGCCTTTTGCCCATTTGGCTCCGGCGATTTCAATGAATTCCGGTTCTTTCTGTTTGTGTTTTTCATCCTCCACACATTCAAAAAGCACCTCTTTCACGTCCTTGGTTGCGAACGTTTCTACCTTTCCGTCGTTCTTAACCACTTTCATTTGGTAATTTTGAGCTTGTGCGGTGAGGGCGCTCGCTATGATACTGATAAATAGTAAAATTCTCTTTTTCATTTTTTCGTTGTGAATGATAGTTATTGATTACTTATTTTAATGGTGTTTTTTCCTGCCTGAATGAGGTAGACACCCTTGGCGAGTCTCGTTAGGTCGATGTCAGCGCGTCCGTCTCCCGACACTTTGTAGCGGGCTATCTCTTGTCCGCCAAGTGCGATGACGCGCACCAGGGTTGCCTCTTGCAATCCCTCATAGTAAACATGCCCGTTGGCCAGCGATGGCCTTACCTTCCCCGTGGTGGCGGGGTGAATGCCCGTAGGGGGCTGCTTCGTCGAAAAATAATAACGCGCCAAGTCTGACAACGCTATCTCCTTGGTGTTGTTTTTACTGTCTTTGGCCACCAGTGTCGCCTCACTGATTGACAGCTTTGGCTTGTCGGCCAAGACGAATGTGGCCTTGCTGTGATCTTTCATCTCAAGCACCAGCTGCTCTTGTGCGTGCAGCTTAGGCGCGAGTGACATGACGAGAAGGCATGCGGAAGCGAGCCGCAATTTGTTGTTTTTCTTCATAATTGTATAAAAATTAAATAGAGGGCGGTTTTATGAATTGCCGCCGCAAAGTTGTTTCTTCCTGTTGGCTGGTTCACGTTCTGTCGTCTTGCGGTCTTTCCCAGACTTGATTTGCCTGTTCGCACGGCAGCATGGCTCGCCATACTGCCCTAAAACGCAACATCTGAAAATCGGGGACTCTTGCCTGTTGAAAGACTGTTGGGCAGGTGTTTGTGCCTTCCTTGACTTGCTAATACGACATGGACATGTCTTCGGGGATGCACAAATAATAGTCAGCCAAGCCCAGATACGTCTCGTCCAACCGCGTGATGTCTTCTTGCCGCACGGCCCTTACGGTAATGATCTTCTTGCCGGGAGCATATTGTCGCAGATACGTCACGATGCCAGCCTGACCGTCAGAGTGGATGTTACCGTTGACGTGCAGCACTTTTTTCCGCGCGTGCTGGGCGATGTGCCACGCCATGGTGGCGTCTTTCAGAGCCTGCGCCTCAGACAGATGGCTGTTGCCGGAGTCTGTCTTGTGCTGTCCCATCATCCGCATCAGGGCGAATCCTTGCTCCGTATGCTCGTTCACGACATAGCGGATGGGAAGAGATGGAAGGAATGTCTTGGCCTCTGCCGACAGCGAGTCTAAGCATTTAAGGCCCCTGTCCTTCACCATTGCGGCGTATCTCCGCGGCACTTCAGTGGCTATCACGGGTAAATGGTGCTCGCGGGCAAAGTACACCAGCGGTGCGTAGTCGGTGGAATAGTTAGGCCAAAGGCGCGCCTCTTCTTCAAATCTGTCAGAGGAGACCAGTCCCTTGAGGTGCTCATCCACGATGAGTTGGTTGTCGGCTTCGAGCATCTCCATACCTAATGCCAAATTTTTTCCATGTACCAAATAGAGTGATTGCAGA
>CAMQBP010000253.1 GCA_946999025.1 uncultured Prevotella sp.
AAAATAAAAAAAACAATATAAATGCATTTCAAATGGAATTATGTACCACCTACATCAGAAGAAACAAAGGCAGCCAATGAGTTAGGAGAGAAACTGAACATCAGCCCTATTCTCGCTCAATTGCTCATCCGTCGTGGCATCACTACGGAGTCTGCCACCAAGCGATTCTTTCGCCCACAGCTGGCAGACCTCATCAATCCATTCCTGATGAAAGACATGGACCTGGCCGTAGACAGATTGAACGATGCCATGGGGCGCAAAGAGCGCATTATGGTGTATGGTGATTACGATGTGGATGGCTGTACAGCCGTCGCATTGGTGTATAAGTTCCTGCAGCAATTCTATTCCAACATCGATTATTACATCCCCGATCGTTACGATGAGGGCTACGGTGTGAGCAAAAAGGGAATAGACTATGCACAGGAAACGGGTGTTAAACTGATTATTATTCTGGATTGTGGCATCAAGGCTATTGACGAAATCGCATACGCTAAAAGCCTTGGAATTGATTTCATCATCTGTGACCATCACGTTCCTGACGAAGTGATGCCTCCCGCCGTGGCCATTTTGAATCCAAAGCGCGAGGACGATAGCTATCCTTTCAAACATCTGTCGGGATGTGGAGTGGGCTTTAAGTTCATGCAAGCGTTTGCCAAGAACAACAGTATTCCTTTTTCACGGCTCATCCCACTGCTCGATTTTTGCGCAGTGAGCATCTCTGCCGACATCGTACCCGTAACAGACGAGAACAGGATACTGGCGTTTCATGGTCTGAAACAACTGAACCAGAACCCAAGTGTTGGTTTGAAGGCCATCATAGACATTTGCAACCTCAATGGAAGGGATATCTCCATGAGTGACATCGTGTTCAAGATAGGGCCTCGCATCAATGCGTCGGGACGCATGGAGAATGGCAAGGAGAGCGTTGACCTCTTGGTTGAGAAAGACTTTGCCAGTGCGCTGAGACAGGCAAAACACATCGACGAATACAACGAACAGCGTAAAGACATCGACAAACAGATGACCGAAGAGGCCAACCAGATAGTCGCTAAGCTGGAAAGCCAAAAGCATCATTCGTCCATCGTGCTGTATGATGAGAACTGGAAGAAAGGTGTCATCGGCATCGTGGCCTCACGGTTGACCGAAATTTACTTTCGTCCAACGGTCGTGTTGACACGCGACGGCGAGTTCGCCACAGGCTCTGCGCGCAGCGTAACGGGCTTTGATGTCTATTCGGCCATCAAGAGTTGCCGAGATCTGCTCGTCAATTTCGGCGGACACACCTACGCCGCTGGCTTGACCTTGCGATGGGATGACATCAAGATATTTAGAGAACGGTTCCAAAAATACGTGGATCTACACATCGAACCCGAACAAACTGAGCCTATTTTAGACATCGATGCCATCATCGATTTCAAGGACATCACCAAGCGACTGCATGCTGATTTGAAAAAATTCTCACCCTTTGGGCCGGGTAATTCCAAACCTCTATTCTGTACACTCGGTGTATACGACTATGGCACCAGTAAGGTGGTAGGGCGCGAACAAGAGCACATCAAACTTGAGTTGGTTGATTCGAAGTCGAGCAACATCGTCAACGGCATTGCCTTTGGACAAAGTGCGTCTGCCCGATACATCAAGTCGAAGCGCGGTTTTGACATCGCCTACACGCTTGAGGAC
Organism: uncultured Prevotella sp.; assembly: GCA_946999025.1. GTDB lineage: Bacteria > Bacteroidota > Bacteroidia > Bacteroidales > Bacteroidaceae > Prevotella. The sequence continues at coordinate 1,681 of CAMQBP010000253.1, forward strand.
AACGTGTTCAAGCGCAATGCCATGCAATTGCAAATAGAAGACATACGTCCTACCGAAGAAGAGGAGCAGGATTTCTAACGACATGCAGGCCGAAGATAAATACCTGAACATACTGCACCAATACTGGGGGTATGCCGATTTTCGTGGCATACAACGTGACATCATCGAAAGTATCGGGCAGCAAAAAGACACACTGGGGCTGATGCCGACCGGAGGGGGCAAGTCCATCACTTTCCAAGTGCCGGCCCTGGCACAGGAAGGTGTGTGCATCGTGGTGACTCCGCTCATCGCTTTGATGAAAGACCAGGTTCAACATCTTCGGGAAAAAGGCATACAGGCCACAGCCATCTATTCAGGAATGAGCCAACGGGAGATTACCACGGCACTGGATAATTGCATCTTCGGGGGTGTCAAATTGTTGTATATCTCGCCCGAACGCATCGGTTCTGAACTGTTTTTGATGAAGTTGCGCCGCATGAACGTCAGCTTCATCACCATCGACGAGGCTCACTGCATCAGCCAGTGGGGCTATGATTTCCGACAAGCATACCTCCAAATAGCGGACATTCGCAAGGAAAAGCCCGACGCTCCCCTATTGGCTTTGACCGCGACAGCCACTCCTAAGGTCATTGTGGACATCCAAGAAAAACTGGAGTTCAAGGAGAAGAATGCTTTCCACATGAGCTTTGAGCGCAAGAACCTGACGTATGTGGTACGCAATGCGCAGGACAAGAATGAAGAACTCGTTCACATTCTCAACTCAGTGCGTGGCTGTGCCATCGTTTATGTACGAAGCCGGAAGCGTACCAAGGAGATTGCAGAGACACTGAATGCGAATAATATTACTGCAACCTTTTATCACGCAGGGCTTGAACCGGCCGTGAAAGACGAACGACAGACGGCTTGGCAAAGCGACGTGGTGCGTGTCATCGTAGCCACGAATGCCTTTGGAATGGGTATTGACAAGCCCGACGTGCGCATCGTGGTACACATGGACTGCCCCGATTCGCTGGAAGCTTATTTCCAAGAGGCGGGTCGTGCAGGGCGAGATGGCAACCGTGCATACGCGGTTTTGCTCTACAATGGCGGCGATGAGCGCAAATTGGACAAGCGAATTGTGGACAACTTCCCTGAAAAGGAGTATATCAAGAATGTCTATCAGAGTCTGGCTTTCTATTATGAAATAGGCATCCACAGTGGCAAAGGACACACATTTACCTTTGATATCGGCAAATTTTGCATGACATACAAGTACTTTCCCGTGCCTGTCAATTCGGCCTTACATTTGTTGACACGTGCTGGTTATCTCGTTTATGAGACCGATCCCGACTCCAGCGCGCGTCTGATGTTCCTCATTGGGCGCAATGAACTGTACAAATTGGATCATCTCACACCTTATGAAGAGAAACTCCTTACGGCCCTTTTGCGTAACTACGGCGGATTGTTCACTGATTATGTCTACATTGATGAAGGCCTTTTGGCCCAGCAAACCGAACTGACGAGAGAGCAAGTGTATCTGCTGTTGCGCGGAATGACGCAGCGACGTATCGTGCATTTCATTCCACAACGCAAGATGCCGTTCATTACTTACAC
>CAMQBP010000254.1 GCA_946999025.1 uncultured Prevotella sp.
GTTTTATTATTTATATGGATGACGCAGTGGGTTGTTGCCATACCAGTCAAAAAGAGCGGGTGGAAAGTTATTCGTCTTGAGAGTGGAGTGGAGGTAAGAGCGATGTTCAAAGGCGATGAACACCTGCATTACATGGAGGCTGAAGATGGTCAGAAATACGTTTTTGACGAACAACTTCAAGCTTATCGTCATGCCGATTTCACAACTATGGTTAGAAAAGCCGCTGCAAAAAGACGTAGATTAGCCGCTCGTAGACAGGCAAAGACGCGTGTTTCCTTGGGCGAAAAGCACACGGGCTATGAGGGAAAGAAAAAAGGTTTGATGATTTTGGTCGATTTTGAGGACGCCAAATTCAACGAAACGCATACGAAAGAGCTTTATCAACAGATTACGAATAAGCTGGGATTTGTACACGAGTTGGGATTTAAAGGAAGTGTAAGAGATTATTTCCTCGACCAGAGTAGAGGGAAATTTGACTTGTCCTTTGATGTTGTAGGCCCCATACGCATGAAGAGAAACTATGCTTACTATGGCGCCAACGATCGTGAAGGTTACGATATCCGACCGCAAGAAATGATACAAGAGGCTTGTGTGGGCGCAAATGCCGAGGTGGATTTTCGAGATTACGATTGGGACCATGATGGGAAAGTGGATGCGCTGTACGTGTTGTATGCCGGTCAAGGTGAGAGTTCAACAGAAGGACAAGATTCCAAGCGCGTGTGGCCTCACCAGGCGGAGCTGTCTGAATCCAACTTTGATTTTAACTTGGATCAAGTAACCATCGATTCTTATGCGTGCGGTCCTGAATTGTCTTCACGAACACAAATCGAAGGTATCGGAACCATCTGTCATGAGTTTTCGCATGTGTTAGGGCTGCCTGACATGTATGACACACTCAATAGTGAGGCTTATGGCATGTTTTCATGGGATGTGATGGATCAAGGAAGTTACAACGTTGGTGGATTCGTTCCAGCTGGTTATACCAGTTATGAACGCGCTTATTTAGGTTGGTTGAATCCGATAGAACTAACCAGCGACCTCACTGTCACGAACATGAAGCCGCTCAGTGAGCAGGGTGAGGCGTATGCCATTTACAACGAAAACAATAGAAACGAATACTATCTGTTGGAAAACAGGCGCAAAACAGGTTGGGATGCAGGACTTGGCGGAGAAGGATTGCTGATTCTGCATGTTGATTTTGATGCCAGGGCATGGGCCGATAATACTGTTAACAGCCAGAAAGACCATCAACGATGTACCATTTTTCACGCCGACAATTCGGATGCTTACCTCAACAAATTGGGAATTTACAGTGCCTCAGAGATTGCAGGCGATGCCTATCCGTATCAGGCAAATGACAGTCTGACTGCGAACTCTAAGCCTGCGGCTCGCTTGTTCAATGCGAACAGAGGGGGAACCTATTTCATGAATAAGGACGTGAATGAGATTACGAGAAATGATGACGGAACCATTTCTTTTCGTTTCAAGATGGTTGCTGCCTCAACAAAACCGAATCTGACGCCGTCTGATGGCATCCTATTCCACGAAACATTTGACCAGTGTAAGGGCACAGGTGGAAATGACGGCCTGTTTAGTGGGCAAGTGGCCCGAAGCATGAATGATTTCATGACGGATGTCAGTGGCTGGAACGTGCCGTCTGGTGCCGCATACGGTGGCGACCGATGTGCGAAGTTTGGCACATCATCAAAGAATGGCACCGTATTGACACCCGAATTCTTTGCGCAAGGTAAAGACACGCTCGTCTTCATAGCTGCGCCTTTTGGACGTGATGATAACACGTTGGATGTGCGCATCAACGACTCGCTGTTGGGTGTCTTTACATTAGAAAGGGGGAAGTGGACTACCATCAGGGTTCCTTTCACGGGAACAGGAGCGTCTACCATTCAATTTGTACCTTATAATCGCTTTTTCTTGGATGACGTAAAGGTGATAGGACCAACGAGCAAGCAGGAAACTGGTATCAAACTGCTTGATGCGAAGACCGATACTCATCAGCCTTTCAAAATTTATAATCTCAATGGCCAGCTTGTTGGAACAAAACTCGATGCCCTGCCAAAGGGGATCTACATATCGAATGGAAGGAAAATTCTGAAATATTGAGATTGTAAACATCATATCGTCTGATAGGATTTTGAACCGCAGGGGCGTGATTTATCACGTTCCGAATAGTAGGACTGTGATGAATTATGTCACGTTTTTAATCCGTTTGTCTTTTTCATGAAATATTTTTACATGCGGCTTCAAAACTCGCGAATTTGTAACCAACTGGAAGGGTGGGGGCAAATACGCAAATTATAGGCTGTTTTAATATTTTCTTATGGTACAATGAGTTACTGAGATGAAGCGCTTTTTCGTTTCAAAGGTGAATCCATTTTTGTGCCAAAAGCATGCTTATTGACGGCCAATAGGTATGCTATTATGCAACAATAGCATGCTAATTGGGAGTCAATATGCTACTTCTAACATGGCAATAGGATGCAAATTGGGAGATAAATTGTGTGCCGTTGCTGTGAAAAACGGTTTTTCAATGTTTTGAGGTGCATAATAACTCCTCCTGAACCCTCACATTTTTTCTATTTTGAAACTTGATAATTTTGAAATAAACGGACAAGTGATGATTGTCTTTCCTCTCTATAAAAGCATTTAGTAACTACTGAATGGACTTCCGAATGCGTGCTGTTGTCCATGTAGCCTGACAACGTGGCCTATCAAAAAAAAATTGATTGTCTCACGACAACCAATCTTCATTAACCTTAATAATCTAATACCATGAAAAACACAATGCAAAGGTAGTAAAATATTTCATCCGTGCAAGTTTTCTGGTCTTTACAGGGCGTTTTTATAACATAAATTAAATTTTTATTCTGCCATTTAAACTTCCTTTGCATCCTTTGTGGCTGTATCGGCTACAATTCATACTTGATAAATTCCCTTGAGAGATTCTTATCTGCTATTGATGATTGTGGCCGTACCGACCCCCAAGATGTTGTACCAAGAGTAAGTAACGGTTGAGGGTGATAAAAAACAAAAGTAGGAGATAAACATTCATGATAGATGTTTATCTCCTACTTGATAGCGATGATGCGGAACGATGGTACCGCAGCGATGTTTATTTTACACTAAACTTATATACAACGTGACTGAAATATTTTTCACCAGGCTTCAGATAAGGTGAAGGCCAGTTTTTCTTGTTTGGAGAATCAGGGAATTTCTGGGTCTCCAAACAAACTGAGGCACGC
>CAMQBP010000255.1 GCA_946999025.1 uncultured Prevotella sp.
AGGTGCCGCCTATCTTATGCAAAGATAGTGCAAACCGAATACAAAGCAAACTTGTTTGTTTTGTTGAGGTGCCGCCTATCTTATGCAAAGATAATCATTTTTAATTGATAATGCTTGCAACAGATGTTATTTAACGCATGCCGAGGCAAAGAAGGCGTGTGACAAGTGATTCTTTTCCTTGGTGCAAGGTGCACTTTGCAACCCGGTTGCATCTTCTTTTTCGTACTTTTGCACCAGTAAAATTTTAATATATACAAAGATATGGAAGACATTCATGAAGAAGAGCAGATGGCCTGGTGGAAGATTATCCTATCGGGCGTGATGCTTATCGTGGGCATCGCAGCCCCATATATTGGGTTAACGATTCTCGATAACCAATGGGTATCCTTGGCATGGTACGTCGTGGCGTTTGCCTTTGTGGGCCTACCGGTGATGAAAGAAGCGTGGGAATGCGCCGCGAAAGGCGACGTGTTCAGTGAGTTCATGCTCATGACGATTGCCTGTATCGGCGCTTTCGCCATCGGTGAATATCCCGAAGCGGTTGCCGTGATGCTGCTGTACTGCATTGGTGAGGCGTTGCAAGACCGTGCCGTAGACCGTGCCAGAGACAACATTCGCGCGCTGGTGGCTTTCAGACCAACCCTGGCTCGCGTGGTCGTTGATGACAAAACCGTGGAGAAACAGCCGGCTGAAGTGGCCGTGGGCGATGTGATAGAGGTGAAGGCTGGCGAGCGAGTGCCACTTGATGGAACCCTGTTGTCAGATTCGGCCTCGCTGAATACCGCAGCTCTGACGGGCGAATCGATGCCCCGAACGATGGAGAAAGGTGAAGAAGTGATGGCGGGCATGATTGCCGTTGACCAGGTTTTACGCCTCAATGTGACCCGTCCTGAAAGTCAGTCAGCTATCTCGCGCATCTTAAAAATGGTGGAAGATGCCGCCGAGCGCAAGGCTCCCACCGAACTGTTCATTCGTCGCTTCGCCCGCATTTATACCCCCATCGTTGTCATGCTGGCGGCCTTGACCATTCTGCTACCTTATCTATATAGTTTGTTCGACGCCAACTTTACCTACGTTTTCAATGATTGGTTTCGCCGTGCGTTGGTCTTCCTGGTTATCTCTTGTCCCTGTGCGCTGGTCATCAGCGTGCCGCTGGGTTATTTTGCAGGCATCGGTTCGGCCTCCAAGCGGGGCATTCTGTTCAAGGGGAGCAACTACCTTGACGCCATTACCGAGGTTGATTTGGTGATGTTCGACAAGACCGGCACGCTCACCACGGGCGAATTTGCCGTGCAAAGTGTGGAGGGACTGGATGAGGAAGCACTCAAGATGGTGTCGGCTATCGAGAAGTCGAGCAATCATCCCATCGCTAAGGCCATCGTGCGTTATTGTCCGACGGACGAGAAAATCGATGCCAAAGACATTGCCGGGCATGGCTTGCAGACCGATGAGTGGCTGGTGGGCAACCTGAAACTGCTGGAACGTGAAAACGTGTTCTTCCCAGATGCGTTGCGCAATATTCCGGAAACTGTGGTTTGTGTGGCCCATCTCGGTCGCTATGTGGGGCATATCATCCTGGCTGACAAGGTGAAAGATGATGCCAAACAGGCTGTTGAATCGCTGCCCGTGCGTGTGGAGATGCTGTCGGGCGATCGTCAAGAGCTGGTTTCAAAGGTGGCTTCGAGCCTCGGCATACGCAAGGCCTACGGTGACTTGCTGCCCGAAGGCAAGGTGAAACACATTGAGCAGGCCAAACGTATGGGGCAGCGAGTGGCCTTTGTGGGCGATGGTATCAACGACGCACCGGTGCTGGCATTGAGCGATGTGGGCATTGCCATGGGTGGTTTGGGTTCTGACATGGCCATCGAAACCGCCGATATCATCATCCAGACCGATCAACCATCAAAGGTGGCCGATGCCATCCGTATCGGAAAACACACGCGCCGAATCGTCAATCAGAACATCTGGCTGGCCCTCATCATCAAGGCTCTGGTGATGCTGTTGGGCTTGTTGGGCTTGGCTAACCTGTGGATGGCCGTGTTTGCCGATTCGGGTGTGGCACTATTGGCTGTGCTCAATTCGTCGCGCATCTTCCTGAAGAACAACAAATAGCAGGCAACCCAGCATGACATCCGTAGGCCAGTTGCCTGTCAGTCATGGTCATGGATCATGATTGGAAATTCAACATCAATCGACACGGCCACCCATCGATTTTCATACGATGGGTGGCCGTGTCGTTGTTGCTTGCGTGCAATGCTGCGTGATGCTCCTTCCCACGTGATCGTAGAAACGATCAATGACGCGCAGCATGTCGCTGGGCAGGTATTCGTAAGCCTGTTCAATCAGTTCTTCCGGCACTTCATAATATGCCTCGGCAATGCTTCCGCAGATGGCAGCTTTGGTGTCGGTATCGCCACCCGCGCCAACGGCGATGCGAATGGCGTCTTCAAAGCTCTCACTTTCCAGGAAACAGCGGATGGCCCATGGAACCGTTTCTTGACATGTGCTGTCAAAGTGTCCCTGACTGCCTATTCTATAGATGTCTTTCAAGGGTGGAATGTCATACTCGAATTTGCTCTTGACGGCATTCTCTATTTCGTCTTTCGTGATGCGACAGGTGCGCAACCAATAAACCAGCGTGGCGATGCACTGCGCTCCTCGGATGCCTTCGCTGTGGCAATGGCTTACCTCGGTGCAGCGTTTGCTTTCGCGAAGCACGTCGTGAAAGTCGTCGAAGAGCCATCCTATCGGACTAACGCGCATGGCTGCGCCATTGCCAAACGAACTTTGTGGGAGTGGATTCTTCTCTTGTAGCCAAGTTTGATACATGCTGCCATACCCATTCATGGGGTTGGGGTAGCGGTGACACCAGTCGAGGAGCGACTCTTGATAAGGGCGCATCCGGAGTATGGCGTCGGCTATGGCCACCGTACAGATGGTGTCGTCGGTGTAACTGCATTCTTCGGTGAAGAGGGTGAAACCTGCTTTTGGTGCAGATTGGTCAAATTCGTATGGCGAACCTACAATGTCGCCGATGATGGCTCCTAACATATAACGATTTAATAGAATTTAAGGTGTTTGACAAATATATGAAATACTTCTCATATTTTTATCTATCAATAAAGAAGTAGATCTGTTTTTACACTTTATTAACAAACCGGATGCGCTCAAATTTGTCCTATCTCTTTTGTAGATGATATGGAGTGACTGCCAATCAGACATAAAGAATTTTCTTGACAACATACCC
>CAMQBP010000256.1 GCA_946999025.1 uncultured Prevotella sp.
CTTGTCTTCTACTTTTGCAATCAATTCAGCATCCTGCAATACCAAAGCTGTTTCGTGCAAGAGCCATACGGCTTCAATGTCGTGTCCAAAGCTTTGGATATTATGCTTACCTCGCCATCGGTCATCAAAGAACAGGTCGAGATGCGATGTCTTTTGGTTGAGAATTTTTTGAAGAAAGATGTCAATGAGGTTACGAAGCCTTTTCTCCAGCATCATGTTTTTCCACACACGATAGAGGTTGGTATAAGGTTCGATGATGTGCAAATGAGTATTCATGGTTTTCGAACCGTTCTCATCTTTCTCGCTCAGACGCATGTCATTAATTGGTTGCCAGTCACGTGTAAGGGCTTCCACATATCCGTTATATTCTTGATCGAATGCATGCAGTTCGACATCATAATAGAGACCAACGGCAGTATCAAGGGCTACACGGTCGCCTGTTGCCCGTGCATATTCGCTCAAACCATAGATTGCAAAGCCAATGGCGTAAGTTTGCTTCTTGCTGTCCACAGGTTTTCCATAGGCATCAAGACTCCAATACACGCCGCCCTGCTCTTTATCGATGAAATATTCGAGTATGTAATCCTTCGCTCGCGTGGCTGCCTTGAGATATTCTGGCTTCTTCAGTATCCTATAAGCTGCTGAGAATGCCCATAGGATACGGGCATTCATAACAGCACCTTTGTTAGCTTTAGGCATCACTTTGTCATGGCCAGTTATCCGTCCATAAAACCCTCCATGCTCATAATCTTGTGCACGTTGTAACCAATAAGGAAGAATATTTTCTTCGAGCGTTTTTCGCATTTGCTCCTTCAAGTGTTCAATTGTTATCATCGCCATCTTTTATCTTTAGAATTTCATTTGGTTATTTCACGTCTTTTCGTTTCAAGTTGTTCAGAAATCTTTTGCATCTGCGATTCTGAGAGCGGATAGAAATAAATGAAAGCAAAACTCAATAAAGTTCCAATTGCAGGAAGATAACTTAAAAACATTTTGATACCTTGAATAGTTCCTGGGCTCTGTACGCCGTTGGCCTCAAATCCGAAAGCTGCTAACATCCATCCTGTAACGGCTGTTCCTAATGCCCATCCCAGCTTCTGACTCATAGAAGAAGATGAGAAAATAAGGCCTGTGGCTCTGTTTCCAGTCTTTAATTCGCTGTAATCGGCACAGTCGGCATACATGCTCCATAACAATGGGAAGATGCTTCCTGCACATACGCTTATCAAAGCTTGAAAAACAAAGATGAGAATAAGTTGCGTGTTGTCAAATTGATAAAAGATAATACTCAGTATGGTAGCTATCATCATCGACAGCATAAAGGTGTGACGCTTGCCGATGCGATTGCTCACAGGTGCAGCGAGTATCACTCCAACAATGTTGGCAGCTTGCCCCACCGCTAAGTACAAACCACTTAAAACAAAGGGAATACCGAGGAAGGGAATGTCACCAAAAGCGGATTCGTTGACAAAGTATTTAAAATAATATACAGTTGCACCATCCCTTATCGAGTTAAAAATGAGTGAAGATACACCAGCTCCCAGCAATATCCACCACGGTTTGTTATGAAACAAATCGTTTAAATCCTCTTTCAAAGATGTCTTCGTCTCTCTCACAGGCTTCACCCTTTCGCGTGTCAGGGCAAAACAACCCAAGAATAAAGCTGACGCAACGATGCCAATAACGACTACAGCCAGCAACCAACCAAATTGCGGTGCTGTGAGCCAGCTATACATTGTACCGCTGATGTCTTCTCCTCCAAAAGCCTTGACTAATGGCATGAATAGTAGCAAGGCAAGGAACGAACCCAAATAGGCAAACATCATACGATAGGTTGCCAAACTGTTTCGCTCTTTGATATCAGCACTCATTACACCCAACAGTGAGGCATAGGGTACATTGATAGCCGAATAAACCATCATCATCAAGGTGTAGGTAATGAAAGCATAGACGATTTTGCCCGTATTATCAAAGGGTGGCGTAAGAAATGTAAGCACACCTATGACGCTGAAAGGTATTGCCAAATAGAGCAAATAGGGACGGAACTTTCCCCAACGACTTTCGGTACGGTCAGCAACAATACCTACTATCGGATCGAAGAAAGAATCCCAGACGCGGGTTATGGCAAACATCGTACCGACAACCGCAGCCGAAATACCAAACACGTCTGTATAAAAAATCATAAGATAGGCTCCGAAAAGTTTCCAGAACATGGATGAGGACATGTCACCTAATCCATAACCTACTTTCTCTGTCCATTTCATCATAAACCTTTGTTTTTAGCAACCAGACGTTTAATAGTCTCCACACTTGCAGCTGTAGTAAAGCCATCCTCGGGAGTATGAAGGCAATAGTCTACAAGTTGATCGATAGTTGATGTCGCGACATGCATCCGAGTATCAGAAGAAGCATAATAAATAAACACCTTTCCGTCGTCATCAGCAATCCAACCATTAGAGAATACCACATTCATCACATCACCGATATATTCCTCACCCTGTGGAACAAGTAAATAACCACCTGGCTGAGCAATGACCTTTGTTGGATCTTCGAGTGCTGTCATGTACATATATAATACGTATCTCAGTCCACTGGCGCACCCTCTCACACCGTGTGCAAGATGTAACCAGCCCTTACTTGTCTTGATGGGATGCGGACCTTCGCCGTTTTTCATCTCCATGACAGTATGGTAGTGGCGTGCGTTAATGATGCGTTCATCCTTAACTTCAGCATGAGTGATATCATCAACTAAAGCCCAACCAATGCCACCACCCGAGCCAGTATCAATGAAACCATCTTGTGGGCGGGTATAAAAAGCATATTTATCATTCACAAATTCAGGATGTAACACCACATTTCGCTGCTGACTACGTGTCTTCAAATCAGGTAGTCGGTCCCATTTCTTGAAGTCTTTGGTGCGTGCAATGCCCGCAGTGGCTATGGCCGCAGAGAGGTCGTTTGGCAAGTTGTCATCGTGTCTTTCAGCACAGAAAACACCATATATATATCCATCCTCATGTGCTGTAAGGCGCATGTCATAAATATTGGTCGCAGGTTCGTCAGTCTCGGGCATGGTGATAGGTTCTTCCCAGAAGCGAAAGTTGTCTACGCCGTTCGGACTTTCAGCAATGGCAAAGAAGCTTTTACGGTCTGCTCCTTCCACACGAACCACCAAAAGATACTTGTCTTTCCATTTCATGGCACCCGCATTAAGCGTAGCATTCATC
>CAMQBP010000257.1 GCA_946999025.1 uncultured Prevotella sp.
GCCGCTATCAAGTATGCTTCGGCCGACCGGAATGAGCAACGATATTCATTGCTACCCCCTTTGAGCAACAAATACGTCTGCGAACCCTTACGCTCCAGGTATTTTGTCTTACGCTGGTCGCCTTTTTTAAAGATTGCAATGAACTGCTGGGATGGTTTTCCGGCTTTTTTATAGCTATTGGTCATCACCTGCTCGAGTGCCACAATCGATTCAACCGACTTGTAATGATCGGGCAACAAGCCGTTAGATGCATTCAAATCCTGTAGCTCGCCATGCTGTTTGATGACCTCTTGAGCCGCAGTGAGTGCCCCTTGCCAGTCGCCTTTGTACAAACAAACACGCGCTTTGAGTGCCTGTGCCGAAATGACATTGAAGCGATAGGTTTTACCTTCGTCCCACTTTTCAACGTTCAGATGCTTCTGAGCCTCAGCAATATCAGCCAAAACCTGGTCGTAAACCGCCTTCAAACTGCTGCAACGAGGAATGGCATTGACATCTGCCTCCAGCAAAACGGGAACACCACGCGTTGTCTCGGGATTGACCTTGGTATAAGGTTGTGCGAACATGTTGGCCAACAAGAAATGACAATACGCCCGAAGCATATACGATTCGCCTACTAATTGGCGCACTTCAGCTTGACTGTATCCGGTGATTTCGTTTTGATGTTCAATGAGATAGTTGGCGATATAGATGACATGCCAATAGCGACGCCAGTTTGGTGAGGTTGTAGTAGGCGAAGGAGCTTTATCATTCCATCGCCATATATCAAAATAGGTGTCATAGTCATTGGGATCTGTAACAACAGGACTCAATTCCATCTCGTCGCTTCTGAGTGTCATCAGCCCCCTATCTTCGGGAAAGGTAGAGTATTCGTAGGTAAGCATGGCGCGGTATTCCTCGCCCGTCTTGGCAATCACTTTGCCCGTTGGCGTGATGTCAAGAAAGCTGTCACAACTTGTCATCAGTGCGGACAGCCCCACGCATAATATAAATATTTGAAGCTTCTTCATCATCATTCAATTTTAAAAATTCAAGTTCAAACCAAAGATTACGCTCTTTGGAATAGGCTGAGCAAATGGATTTCCCATCGTTTCAGGATCCAAGTAATTGGTGTAGTTGCTTGCCACGACAAACAAGTTGCGTGCTTCCACCGAGACGGACGCATTGGCAATGCCCACACGGTTCACCCATGTTTTCGGCAATTTGTAACCCAACCGAACGCTTTGCAGGCGCATGTAGCTGTTGTTTCGCACCCAAGTATCCAGCATGCTGTAGGTGTTATACTCCGAATATTGAACATATTCCGGAACACGATAGCCACTCACCATCAAACGTGGGAAGGTGGTGTTCGTGTGATCGGCTGTCCATCGGCTTAATATGTCACGATTGGTATTCAAGCCTCTGTCGTAGTTTGTAGGCGAATAAGTGGGCTGTACCCGTACTTTCATGCCTAAATTAAAGATGAAGTTCACGCCCAATTGCCAATCTTTGTATTCAAAATGGTTGATGAATCCACCCGACACCTTCGGGTCTGTCGTGCCCATGTAGGTGTAAAGGTTGCGTTGCTTTTCTGCCGAAAGCGTGCTTGCTCCCGCCTTATTCAATTTAAAAAATTCCTCAGCCGTGAGCTTTTCACCTGCTGCACCAACGAACACAGGATATCCTTCGGCATCCAATCCGGCTGTTTTGTAGGCGAAGATAGCACCTACGGGATAGCCTTCGCGTCCCGGGTAGGTGGAGTTTTCGGCCACACTCTCATTCAATATCTTATTGGTATTGAAGCCCAAGTTCAGGTTGGTGGTCCAATGAAAGTCCTTGGTGTAGATGTTTCGCGAGCCAAAAGCAATTTCCCAACCCCGGTTTTCCATGCTTGCCCAGTTGATGGTGGTAGCTGCAAAACCTGTTTCCAAGGGCAACATACGCATGCCGATGAGGTCACTACTGCGTCGATAGTAATAGTCTACCGACAGCGTCAGCGCGTTATTCAACACGGCAATGTCTGTTCCGAGGTTCACGTTCTTGGTCTTTTCCCAACGCAAATCAGGGTTAGGAGCGGTCTCTGCCTTAATCATTTGTTCACCCTTTCCAGGCAATATCGATGTTTTGTCATACAAACCAATGAGGTACGGCGATGTGTTTTTGTCGATGTTGCCTTGTATTCCATACGATGCACGCAGTGCGAAATTGTTCAACCATTTGGCATTTTTCAGGAATTTCTCTTGATGTACGCGCCACAATGCACTCACAGAGTACAACGGCAGATAACGATATTTTTTTGCAACGCCGAACACATCCGAGCCATCGAAGCGCACACTACCGCCCAACGTATAACGATAAAGTAGCGTGTACGACCCTGTTGCAAACCATGACACATACGCATTCTCGGCCTGGTTCTCACGATGAAGCGGCAAACTCTCGGCCGAAACCTCGCTCGGGAAGATGACAGGATGAGTGGTTAGGGTACGTGCGTCATACCCGTATGCGGCTGAATAAATAGATTCCGAATCGATATGCCGCACTTCCGAGCCTGCCAACAGCTCTACATCGTGTATCTTATTGAATCTGCGCGCATATTCGAGCATGGCTTTCCAGGTCCATTGCAGGCTGTTATAACTCGTAGTTTTATGAGTTCCTCCCTCGGGTAAATACGACCGTTTACCATCCTTGAAATCGTAAACCGTATAGAGTTTTTCCTTTCTCATGGCATAACTGTTCTCTCCAGCGTACTTCTCCAGTGAGTAATTGTCATACTGCAAGCCAAATTGAGAGGTGAGTTTCAGGTCTTTCGTGAACTGCAATTCAGCATCAAAGATAGCCATCATCGATCGGTCTGTGCGTCGATTGTGGCTGTTCTCTCGCTCTTCAAAGATGTTGAAATTCAGCGATGACGTCTCTTTTCCCTGCACATTGGTGTCATAGTTGTAATTTCCGTCAATGAAAGGTCGAAAATATGGGTTGGCCAAACGCGAGTAATACACAGGATTGGTGAATCCGTTCGTGTCTGTGAGATAACTACTTTGCTTGCGCTGATTGGCATACACGGATGCGCCCAGCTTCAAGATTTTGTTGATGCGATAGTCGGCTTTCAACGTCATGTTGAAGCGCTTGTTCTGCACGCCCTTCACATTTCCCTGCTCATCATAATAGCCTACCGAGGTATAGTACTTGGCACGGTCGCTACCACCCGCCACACT
>CAMQBP010000258.1 GCA_946999025.1 uncultured Prevotella sp.
AAAAGGCGACGTGGTGGAACTAAAAGATACATATGTTGCATACACGAAGATTAAACCCAAATCGGTCATTAGAAAATTTTGCTTTCATTTTGTCTTGAAATAGAATGAAAGATTCATATTGTGTTAGTATATAGACGCTATAACGATGGAACAGCCTGCTATAATCTGACTTTTTGCACGAAAAATCTCTAATGACCGATTTGGGTTAAAGAGAACGATATTGCAATCAACTGTTTGAATTTGAATTATGACTTTGTTTCGCAGCGTGTGGCTATTTGTCCTCAGAATGGTATTCTTACATCTGCCTATTTGACAATGACACCTCGTGAAGGTGTAAACTCCCATTATTATAACTTTCTTTTCAAAGCTATGGATAGTAAGAAGTTATTTCATGGTATGGGTACAGGTATCCGGTTGACACTGTCTTATAGTGAACTCAAAAAGCAATATGTTGTCGTCCCTCCTAAAAATGAGCAAGCAGCCATAGTTTCATTCCTTGATGCAAAGACCGCGCAGATAGATCGCTTCATTGCAGAGGCAGAGATAGAGATAGAGAAGCTAAACGAACTGAAACAAGCACAGATAGCCCACATGGTGACGCACGGCCTCAATCCCGATGCACCCATGAAGGATAGCGGCATCGCATGGATTGGACAGATACCAGAGCATTGGAAAAAAGCAAGGTATAAGGATGTCCTTTCTATCCAAGATGAAAAAGTTGGCAAAAGAAAAGACCTAACGCTTCTATCTCTTACAAAACAAGGAGTTATTATTCGTGACCTTACAGAGATGAAAGGAAAATTCCCAAAGGATTTTGAATCCTATAAGGTCGTACATCCTGACAATATTATTCTTTGTCTATTCGATGTTGATGAGACTCCAAGAACGGTTGGACTATCACATAATGAGGGAATGATAACTGGCGCGTACGATGTCTTTTCCATCAAGAATATTGATAAAGAGTATTTCCTATATCATTATTTATCATTAGACGACAGAAAGGTGATGAAGCCTTTATACAAAGGTCTTAGGAAGACAATTCCTCTTCCACGCCTTATGGGTGAGCATATATTTATTCCTCCTAAGGATGAGCAAACATCCATCGTCTCAGCCATCAACAGCATGAGCAGTAAGATTGACACGCTCACCACAAAGCTCAACGCTCAGATAGGCTATTTGAAGGAGCTGAAGCAGCGCATCATCAGCGATACCGTTACAGGCAAAATTGACGTGAGGGAAGTAAACAATTAAAGGCAAAAGAAAATGACTACAGATACATCAGAGAAAGGTATGGAAGAAATAATAGAGCGTGTCCTGCTGGACAGCGGCTACGAAAAGCGCACGAGCAAGGATTTTAATACCGATTACGCCATCGACGAGGGCATGCTGCGCACCTTCCTTGAGAGCACCCAACGCGACAAGGTGCAGCGTGCTCGCATCTACGACAGTGAGGTGAACACCCGTAAGTTTTATGAGCGGCTGCGGGGGCAGATTACCCAGCGTGGCATCGTGGATGTGCTGCGCCAGGGCGTGGAGCATAATGCCATCAAGTTTATCTTGTACTTTCCCACGCCGCTCGATGCCAACCTCCAGGCACAGGCACTCTACCGCAACAACCACTTCTGCTGTGTGCGCCAGCTGCACTACTCCAAGCAGCACCCCGAGCTGAGCATCGACATGGTGCTGATGCTCAACGGTCTGCCCATCATCACCATGGAACTGAAGAACGACCTCAGCTGCCAGACCGTGACCGATGCCATACACCAGTATCGCACCGACCGTGACCCCAAAGAACTGCTGCTACAGAAGAAGCGATGCGCCGTACACTTCGCCGTAGACGACAACGAGGTGATGATGTGTACCGCCCTCAATGGCGAGGCATCGTGGTTTCTGCCCTTCAACAAAGGTGTAGATGACGGTGCTGGCAATCCCGTGAACCCCAACGGGCTGAAGACTGCCTATCTGTGGGAAGAGATATTGCAGAAGGCGAGCCTGAGCGACATCCTGGAAAACTTTGCACAGGTGGTGAAAGAGAAAGACGAAGACACGGGCAAGACGAAGGAGAACGTGATATGGCCCCGCTATCACCAGTTGGAGTGTACACGTGCCCTGCTGGCCGACACCCGTGCGAGCGAGAACGGCCGCCGCTACCTGGTGCAGCACTCGGCAGGATCGGGCAAGAGCAACACCATCACCTGGACTGCCAAGCAGCTGGTAGACCTGAAGGAGGCCGACGGCATCACGCCCCACTTTGAGAGTGTGCTCGTCATTACCGACCGCGTGGTGCTCGACAAGCAAATACGCGACAACCTACGCTCGTTTATCACCAAGAAGGACATTGTGACATGGGCCGACGACAGCGAGGCACTGAAAGAGGCACTCGACAAGGGCAAGAAGGTCATCGTGAGCACGGTGTGCAAGTTCCCCTTCATCTTGCAGACCATCGGCTCCGAACTAAGGCATAAGCGATTTGCCGTGATCATCGACGAGGCGCACAGCAGTCAGAGCGGCGATATGGCGAGCGCCCTCAACAAGGTGCTCAGCGGTCACGGACTGAAAGGCGTGAGCATGGAAGACAATGAGGAGGGGCTCAACACACTGATGCAGCACGTGGTGGAAGGCCGACTGATGGCAAAGAATGCCAACTTCTATGCCTTCACTGCCACGCCTAAGAACAAGACCCTACAGATGTTTGGTGACGAATACATCAAACCCGACGGCGAGAAAGGGCACCGCCCCTTCCACCTCTACAGTATGAAGCAGGCCATCGAGGAAGGATTTATCCTTGACGTGACGAAGAACTACACCACCTACGACAGTTTCTACAAGATACTGAAGAACACGGAGGCCAACCCCATGTTTGACAAAGACCAGGCTGCCAAGAAGCTCCGTGCATGGGTGGAGAGCCGTCCCGAAACGGTAGAGAAGAAGGCACGCATCATGGTGGAACACTTTCACGAGAGCGTGTGCCACAAGATAGGTGGTGAGGCACGGTGCATGGTGGTATGCAATGGTATAGAGCGTGCCATTGATTACTTCTTTGCCATCAAAGGGCTGCTCGCCAAGCGCAACAGCCCTTACAAGGCCATCATTGCCTTCTCGGGAACTAAGGAGTATGGCAGCAAGAGTTACGACGAGGCACAGCTCAATCAATTTCCCTCGTCGAAGATAGAAAAAACGTTCAACACC
>CAMQBP010000259.1 GCA_946999025.1 uncultured Prevotella sp.
ATCAACGTTTCGGCCGATGACATCATCATCACATCAGGTGGTAGTGAGGCGGTGTTATTCGCCTTCATGAGTTGTTTAAACCCTGGAGACGAAATCATTATACCAGAACCTGCCTACGCCAACTACATGGCCTTCGCCATCAGTGTGGGTGCAAAAATCAGGACGATCGCAACAACCATCGAGGAAGGTTTTTCGCTTCCCAAGGTTGAAAAGTTTGAAGAACTGATCAATGAGCATACCCGTGCCATCATGATTTGCAATCCCAACAACCCTACCGGCTACCTATATACCCGCAGAGAGATGAACCAAATCAGGGACTTGGTGAAGAAATATGACCTGTTTTTGTTCTCAGATGAGGTTTATCGGGAGTATATCTACACCGGTTCACCATACATCAGTGCCATGCACTTGACGGGCGTTGAGGACAATGTCATCCTCATTGATTCGGTTTCCAAGCGATATAGCGAGTGTGGTATACGCATCGGAGCACTGATTACACGCAATATCGAGGTAAGAAAGGCCGTGATGAAGTTCTGTCAGGCTCGCCTCTCCCCTCCTCTTCTTGGACAGATTGTGGCAGAAGCATCGCTCGATGCACCTGAAGAGTATTACCGCACGGTGTACGATGAGTATGTAGAACGGCGCAAATGCCTCATTGACGGGCTGAACAAAATACCGGGCGTGTACTCTCCTATACCGATGGGAGCCTTTTATACGGTAGCGAAACTGCCTGTAGATGACAGTGAGAAGTTTTGCCGATGGTGCCTGGAAGAGTTCTCATTTGAAGGTGAAACGGTGATGATGGCACCGGCAGCGGGCTTCTACACCACACCGGGAGCGGGAATCAATCAAGTGCGCATTGCCTATGTTCTCAACAAACACGATCTTGAAAAAGCATTAGTGGTGCTACGTGAGGCACTGGAAAAATACCCTGGAAGAGTGGAATAAGAGCGATTGTAACATACGGTTGGAAAGGAATCGACAACTAAGTTCTTTCCACCAGCAACGCATCAACGAGACCATTCCAACAACGACAGAACCAGAGATGAATTTACCTTTATTCATAGCAAGAAGAATTTACAACATGAACGGCGACAAGGCGGAGGCCTCGAAACCAGCCATCAGGATTGCTACCGCTGGCATTGCCATCGGCCTTGCTGTGATGATCGTGTCTGTCTGCGTGGTGTTTGGATTCAAACATGCCGTCAGTGCGAAGGTTATTGGATTTGGAAGCCACATCCAAGTGGCTAACTTCATGACGCTACAAACCTCAGAATCGTATCCCATTCAGATGACAGACTCCTTGCTCAAGGTGCTGAAAAACACACAAGGTGTAGAGCATGTTCAACGATTTGCAACCAAACAAGGGGTATTGAAAACCGACTCAGACTTCCTTGGCGTGGTCTTTAAAGGAGTAGGACCTGACTTTGACTCAACCTTCATCCACCAAAATCTGATGGAAGGAAGCATCCCTGCCTTCTCTGACACAAAGAGCAGCAACAAAATATTGCTATCCATGTCGATGGCGAAGAAGCTGAAATTAAAAACTGGCGACAGGATATATGCTTATTTCATTGACCACGCTGGGGTCAGAGTGAGACGCTTCACCATTGCGGGCATCTATCAAACCAACTTGGCTCAATACGATGACATCATCTGCTTCATGGACCTTTACACGGCTGTGAAGCTCAATGGCTGGGAAACGGACCAGGTGTCGGGTGCTGAAATCACGGTCAAAGACTTCAATAAGGTTGATGATACGGAAGCTATTTTCATTAATCGCTTAAACAGAACGGTAGATCAATACGGCGAAACCTATTCATCGAAGACCATCAGAGATATCAGTCCTCAGATTTTCTCATGGCTGGATCTGCTCGATCTGAATGTTTGGATCATTCTTATCTTGATGATTGCCGTAGCCGGAGTGACCATGATTTCGGGACTTCTCATTATCATTCTCGAACGTGTTACCATGATTGGCGTACTGAAAGCCATGGGAGCCAAGAACGCGATGATTAGACATACGTTCTTATGGTTTGCCGTCTTTATCATCACGCGCGGTCTTCTTATCGGCAATTTTATCGGCATCGGGTTGGTTTTATTGCAAAAATACACTGGTTTAGTCGGTCTGGATCCACAGACTTATTACGTAACAACGGTACCTGTCGATATCAATATCCCCGTTCTTCTATTACTAAACGTGGCGACACTCTTAATCAGTGTCGCGGTGTTAATCGCCCCCAGCTACCTCATTTCCCACATACATCCGGCCAAATCCATGAGGTACGAATAAGGACTTTCACACTTTCGACACCACTTTCCAGCTGTTATTGTACCAAGACATTTTCGTGTTAGGAGGCTTGCATTCACCTTTTATTGCCAAGTAGACAAGCTATCAAAACAGCAAATCTGTATTGAATATTACGAAAAAACATGCACATATTTCTTGTACATGTGCAAATAAGACATTATCTTTGCACACATACTTAAATATTGTGCAATAGAATTATTAAAATTGACACACCAAAATTCAACAAAAAGATTTTCATATCAGAAATAAAATCCGACTAAGATAAATTGAAAGTAGCATGAAAGAAATTCCGAGTTTTAATGCCCTCATTCAAAAGAGTATTATCGACCATTGGACTTTGAACGCCCTGACAGACTATAAAGGCGTTACTCTTCAGTATCACGATGTGGCTCGAAAAATAGAAAAGCTTCACATCTTGTTTGAAAACAGCGGTGTTCAGAAGGGTGATAAGATTGCCCTCTGTGGACGAAACAGTTCGGCTTGGGCATGCGCATTCTTAGCAACACTGACCTATGGAGCTGTTGCCGTGCCCATTTTGCACGAGTTTACCGCCGAACAAATACACAACATTGTCAATCACAGCGAAGCAAAATTGCTGTTCGTCGGCGACGTTGTAGCAACCATCATCGACGAAAAAGAAATGCCAGACTTGGAAGGAATCGTTTATATTCCCGATTATTCGTTGTTTGTTTCCAGAACAGAGAAGCTGACGTATGCCCGAGAACATCTTAACGAAATGTTCGGAAAAAAGTATCCTAAGTACTTCAGACCAGAACATGTCAACTACTATAAGGAGCAGGATCCAGAAGAATTGGCACTGATTAACTACACGAGCGGAACGACAGGATTCTCGAAAGG
>CAMQBP010000260.1 GCA_946999025.1 uncultured Prevotella sp.
TCCATGACGTTGGATGGCGGACGGTGAGCAGTGAGTTCGCGCTTCATGAAATCCATGTAAGGGGCCACATGCTCAAAGAAACGGTAGTAACCTTGGCACAGATAATTCAATCCAGGCTCACCCTGTGCTGTTTTGGAGAATCGGTTTTTGGGACATTCGCCATGACAGGCGAAAAGATATTGGCAACTTTTGCACTGTTGTGGCAAAGAGCGGTATTTGTTTTGTCCAAAGGCTCGTTGACGTTCACTGTACATCATCTCTGTCAACGTGTTGTCGCAGATGTTGCCAAGTTTGTACTCGGGAAATACAAAGTGGTCGCACGAATACACGTCACCGTTGTATTCCATCACGCCGGCATGCCCACATTCTCTGGCCATGGTGCACAAGCTGCCATCCATGCCCATCCAGTTGGCCAGGGTGGTGTCAAACAACTGCACGAAAGTAGAGCCCACGTCGTTGCGCACCCATTGGTCGAAAACAGTGCAAAGAAAGTGTCCCCACTGCTCAGGTGTGACCGAGAAGTCAGCCAACTCTGCTTGCGCGTCATCAGCCATGGATGCCAGATGCCGCCCATCGGGATGGGTAGATATCCGTTCAACAATTGGTGTGAATTGCAGGTAGTGGCAACCTATGTCCTTGAAGAATTGATAGAAATCGAGTGGATAGTCGGCATTGAAATCGTTGACCACGGCCATGGCGTTCCATTCTACTTGATGCTTGTTCAGACAGTTGATGCCTTTCATCACCTGACGCCATGAAGGTCGGCCGGCTTTGTTGCGCCGGTACTCATCGTGAAACTCTTCAGGACCATCGATGGAAACGCCCACCAGCCAGCCCTGATCATGGAAAAATTGAGCCCAGCGGTCGTCAATCATCGTCCCGTTGGTCTGTATGACGTTGTCTATCTGCCTGCCCTGCGCATACTGACGCTGCAACCTGACCACCTTTTCATAAAACGATAGGGGGCGCATGAGCGTTTCACCGCCGTGCCAGCAGAAAAGAACTTGCTGCATGGTTTGGCTCTCGATGTATTGCTTGACAAAGCGTTCGAGCATTTCATCGCTCATGACGTGCCGTGCGTCGTGGCGATATAGCTGCAACTTCTCTAAATAATAGCAGTACTCACAAGCCAGGTTGCATGACGCGCCCGCAGGCTTTGTCATCACATAGAGCGGGCGCGAGAAGGGCGAGGCGATGGCCATTAGCGCAGTTTTTCAACCACGGGCACAATCAGTTTCTCCATCACCGCATAGCCAGCAAGGTTGGGATGTACGGTCTCGGGCGTGTATTGGCTGTCCATGCCGTTGCCATCTTTGGCAAGTAGGGCCGTAAAATAGTCTACATACGGAATGTTGTTGGCTTTGGCGTACGCCTTTACTCGTGCGTTAAGACTGCGAATTTTCTGCATTCCGTCTTTTATGTTGGGTCGCCAGCTGAAGTTGCGGGCAGGCAGACAGGAGGCCAGGATGACCTTGATTTTGTGACAGCGAGCCATTTCCACCATCGAGATGATGTTGCCATAGGTCAGTTCTTCGTTGTAAGCTCCTGTGTTTTCAGCGATGTCATTGGTTCCATAATTGAGGACAACCACCTTGGGTTGCAGTTTGATGACGTCTTCGCGAAAGCGCAAGAGAAACTGGAAGGAAGTTTGTCCGCTGATGCCTCGGCCGATGTAGCCATGCTTTTTGAAGAAGTCGGGGTGCTGGTTGACCCATCCTTCTGTGATGGAGTTGCCCATGAACACGACGCGTTTTTCACCTTTGGCCGGCTTTCCCAGTCGGGCGTTGTCTTGTGCATATCGTTTATAGTTCGCGAATTCGTGATGCTGAGCCACTGCCTGGCTTGCCGAAAATAACATGGATGAGAAGAGAACCATGTTTAGAAATTTAGTCTTCATTGATGTATTATTTGTATTTATGGTTTGCTTTCGCCTTCGATATATTGTTCCATGAACATGTGTTCACCATCAAAGACGGCATAGGTAAACTGCCATATCCAGTCGCCCAGGACCAACATGCGCGCCTTGCGGTTCAGCGTCAGGTCGAGTTCAATGTGTCGGTGTCCGTAGATAAAATAGTCTACGTCTGCATGCGTCTTCATGTATTCATGGGTAAACTGCACCAAATATTCCTTGTCTTCCCCAAGATAAGGTGTCTCTTTGCCATCTGCTCGCTTCAAACGACTGTGCTTTGCCCAGGTTAGTCCGAGCCACATGCCCCATCGTGGATGGATGGCATTGAACAAACGCTGACAGGTTGGGTTGTGGAAAATCTTGCGCAGCAGTTTGAATTGCTGGTCTGGGTCGCCCAATCCGTCACCGTGTGCCAAGTAAAACACCTTGTCGCCGATTTCTGTCGTCAAGGGCTTTCGGTGGACAATCACACCGCATTCTTGTTCCAGGTAGCCGTAGGTCCACAGGTCATGGTTGCCAACAAAGTAATGAACCTCCACGCCCATGTCGGTTAGTTCACTAAGCTTTCCCAAGAAGCGCGTATATCCTTTCGGCACGACATATCGGTATTCGTTCCAAAAGTCAAACATGTCACCCAGCAGATAGATGGCCGATGCCTTTTCCTTGATACTATCCAGGAAGCGCACCAGTCGTCTTTCTTGTGTTCGTTGGTGTTTGATGGCCCACGAGCCAAGATGTGCATCAGAAAGGAAATAGACGTTTTTCATATTCAATTTGGAATTATTTTCTTTGAACTTTTTGGGGTGTCACTGCGTGATTGGTTTACTTTGACCTGTCACCTTCATGGCTATTATTGCAGAAACGCGTTTATCCAACCAGCTTCATCGCTCCTCCTCGCTATGGGTGGAGGGCTTTGAGCGGGAGATGTTGCCATTCTTTAGTCAAACCCTAATTCAACCCTTGCCTCCTCGCTCATCATGCTCTGGTCCCATGCTGGTTCGAAGACCAGGTTCACGTTACAGGCCTTGATGCCTTCGAGGCTTTCCACCTTGCTTCTCACATCCTCCAGGATGAAGTCTGCCGCAGGGCAGTTGGGTGCGGTGAAGGTCATGTCCATGTCTACCGTGTGGTCGTCTTGCACGTCCACTTTGTAAATCATGCCGAGGTCGAAGATGTTGACAGGTATCTCCGGGTCGTACACTGTTTTGAGTACATCCACGATTCGTTCTTCTAATATTGTTTT
>CAMQBP010000261.1 GCA_946999025.1 uncultured Prevotella sp.
TTATATAAATAACGGTTCTATATTGCTTTATTCGTTCTTCGAATAAAGCAAAAAAGCAACACATCACGTATATGACAATAACAATATAAGCCATCTCTACTTTGATTTATACTTAAGAATCAGATGAGCAAGATGTTGCTTCTCCTCATTGTTTAATCCGAAAGAATACAACAGCAAACTGACAACTATAAAAGAGCCTAAGCTGACAAGGCATAATCTAAGAAAAGGCTGTTCGACTGTTTGATGAACGCATAAAGCTGCTACATAACTTCCTGTTGTAATGAAACAAGCGGGAATGAGAAACGAACACAAATAGGATGATAGCTCAAATGCGTGGTATACTGTTTTAAGAACCCATAAACGCAAAGCATGACCAACGATGCTAAGGATAGTTAATGCTATGAAAAGCATGTATGGAGCTGCACCCATTTTATAAGATATCCATGATAGGGGTAAGCATAATAACATTGTGCTTTCTACGATGATGCAATATTGCTTAATATTTCCTGTTGCATGCACAATAGCCGTAATGGGATTATGAAGAGACATACATACCGTATAAACAAGATAAAGCCGTGCGAAGAGTACTGTGTTCGGGGTTACGGCTTGTTGTCCTAACCAAAAGGTCAGTAATGTTTGCATTTCAAAAAATACAGGTATAGCTACAAGCAATAACAAGTAGTAAATAACCTTGTTGCTTAATGAAAAAATCTTATCTAAGTATGGTGTGTTACCCTCCGCATACGATTTTATCATGACGGGGCGAAAAGCTATAAACACCGTAGCAACCAACATGTTCAACGCATTATATATTTGGTTGGCTATGGCATAATCGGAGTTGACGCGAGGAGAGAAGAACGTGTTGAGTAATATTGCACTACCTTGTATAACCGCTGCGCCTGCTATGGTACCAAAGAGTGTCCAGCCCGAGAAAACAGCGAACTCACGGTAGATGTTTTTTTCTTTTACAAGCACATAGCGACAGTTTTTATATCTTTTGAGGGAGAAGAGAAGATATTGAAGTAGCGAGAGAAAGGTAATGGCAGACAAGCCGATGCCATACATCTGTAAATGGTCAGCCATCATTTTTCCTACAAATATGGCAAGAAGCAGTTTTAACACGCATTCTATCATGGATATAAGCGCATAAATCCACATGTCTTCCTGTGCATACACTAAACCCATGAAAGGAATCTGCGCAAAACTGAGTACAAAGGAGAGAATGGAAAAATGAAAAACCCACAAGGCAGTATTTAGCCGATGTGTAGGTATGGTCATTTGCGTGGAGATGAAATGAGGTCCCACAAGTTCTAAAACAACAATGATGAAGACGGAAAGAATCAGCACAAGGTTTAACGAAACAGAAAATATTTTAGCAACCTTATCCTCTTTTTTCTCACCCAATGCGAACGAGTAAAACCTCTGTGTGGTCATGGCTAACACCCCACTAACACTTGCTCCTAAAAGCACAATGCCTGCCACTGCATTGAATATGCCATAGTCTACAACCCCCAAACTTTTCAAAACCCACCTTATAGCGTAAAGATTAATGAGAGAGATGATGAGCATACGAATAAAAAGAATAATGCTGTTGTACGCTATTCTTTTAGTCTTTGTCTGGTTGCTCATCAAACAATCCATCTTCATATTTATTCTTCGGTGAATATCATGCTGCGCAAAGCGTACAATGTGATAACGACAAAAGCTAAAAACGTCATTCCTAAAACAAAGAGCATGCGTTTAGGTCCTGCTGGCTTGAGAGGTACAGAAGCATTTTGGAGCGTTGTGAAAGCTGGTGTTTGTTCCATGACTTTAGCTCTTGCAACTTCTAATTTGTTTTGCAATGCAGTGTAATTGTTGTAATATAATTGCATTTCGTTTTCAAGATCGTTTTGTTTGAGGCGAAAACTTTCTAATACAACATCTTGATTGGCATCAGAGTAAGCTCCGTATTGACGTCTCTTTTGTTCATACTTACTTTTAACGTCTTCTACTAATTGTTTGATATGGTTATAATCGTTAATAGCTTTTTTTGTTCGATAGGCTGTGATGAAATTTTGTAAATGCACTCTTACTGTATCTGCAATAGTAGCGGCAATTAGTGGGTCTTGGTCTTCCACTGTTATGGAAATGACATAATTTTTTTTGTCAACACTACATTTTACTTTTCCCGAGATAGCTTTTGCTACCATATCTTCTTTTTTAGTTAACATGAAAGGATTTACTTTCTGTGATTTATTGGCAGATGCCTCTTTCTTTGAAAACATGCTTTTTAAGCTATATAAAGCTTTGTTCCACCATGCACTTTTTTGATATTTAGACAAATAATTAAAATATGTGGTTTTAAGATTCCCTTCTTTGGTAACTACTTTAATGTTAAAGAGATTGACAATAAAATCGTTAGAGCTTATCACGTCTGGATAAAGTTCAGGAAAGATAGCATCCCCGTTTTTCGCTGAGCCTCCTATATCAAAACCGAATGAAGAGGCGAGATCAGATAATGAGTTAGAATTTAGGCTTGCTAATTCAGGTGCAAGTTTGACAGTTGAGGTATAATAGCGTGGAACACAAATGATCAACAAGCAAGACAGAACAAAGACAATAGGTAGTGTAACGATGTACTCCTTTTTGTACGGTTTTATCTGTTTTATAATCTTGTTAAAGTCAATTTGTTTTATATTATCATTGTTTCCTGTCATATTTCTATGTATTTTGTTTGTCTCCCCTTATTTCATCATATTCGCTATCGTGGCTATCATGGCGGCGATGCTGGTGATGCCACTGCCCAGGCTTATGGTCTCTGCGATGCTCATCTTGCGCGACAGCTTGGTGGGCACCACTATCTCGCAGCCAGGATTCACCTTGGCACCTTCGCTCACCTTGCCTACCATGCCGTTCATGTAGATGATGTAAGCGTTGCTCTTGCGGGCGTTTTGTGCAAATCCGCCGGCTGCATTGATGTAATACTTGGCTTTCTTTCCTTTTTTGTAGGCCACGGTATTGGGATACATCACGGCTCCGTTAATCTTGACGGTGGCAGTGTATTGTGGCAGGATGAGGCGGTCGCCCTCGCGTAACACGATGTTAGCGTCGCTGTTGGGATCGGCTATGGCTTTGTCCAGTTCGATACCCACTGGGAAGGTGGCGGGAA
>CAMQBP010000262.1 GCA_946999025.1 uncultured Prevotella sp.
TTACCTTTCCGTCACATTCTACCGAGTAGTAGTAGCAAAGGGAATTTTGCTCTTCAGTGGCAGACAGTTTGAGGTCGCACTGCCAGTGCAGTCCGTCGGTGGTGTACATTCTATAAGGGGTATAAAGCCCATCTGCAGGCTGACCTTCATTCACTACATTCAAGATGAGGTCTTCCCCAAAAACCGTTTTGTATTCAATGTTAAATAATAGATTCATAGACTAAGGTGTAGTAGTTGAGTAACTTTAGGTTTGGTACTTAATATATGCAAATGTATAAATAATAAGTAAGGTGAAGTTGGTTTGGAAGTCTAATTATTGGAAAAACATTGTGCAATCGTTTGCACTAATACCATTTTCTCCTCCCAAATGTAGGTGTTTTGAAGGAGGGTTTTGTTAGATTATTTGGTCATTTCAAAATTCTCATTCTGGCTTCTCAAGAGGGTGATTTGAGCCTTTTGAAGGTCGGTTTTCATGCCTTGTCGTGCCAAAAGCATGGAGTTTGACTGCACAGAGCAATGTTTTTGAAGAGAAAAGTGATAGTGATGACCGTGCAAACTCAATGCTTTTACCGGTCAATAGCATGGCTTTTGCTGCCGACCGGCAAAGTCTGTTATATGTAATGTTTTGATAATGAGTAATATAAAAAATTCGCATATTTGCAGTCAACCAGTCGGTTGCTTGCAAATACGCGAGTATTGAGGGCGCATGTCAATATTTTTGACACTTTTACACCTCCGTTTAGTGGCGTTTTACACCTGCGTTTAAGGAGAAAAATGATATTCCTCGGAACGGATGAAAACTTGCTGCAAAAATTTGTTCTCGAAGGCGGTCGTTACCACTGTGGTCGAGTGTTAACTGCCAACACCTAATTCTGTAATAATCACTTCCTAACCAATGTCAGGCCTTGACATCCTTGATGAGCGATACGGCGGCGGCACCCAGTAACAGTGAGATGCCCGCAACGAACATCATGTGGCTTTGTACCGAGCCTACAAGACTGAGGAGTGTGCCTCCTATTAACGCAGCCACGATTTGCGGAATACAGATGGTGCCATTGAACAGGCCGAGATAAGCGCCCATGTGGCCATAACCTTGCAGAGCATTGGTGACAAAAGTAAATGGCATGGCCAGGATGGCGGCCCACGCACAGCCTATGAGGAGGAACGGAATGAACAACAAGTATTGGTCGTGTACTACGGTACAGGCTGCAAAACCTATGGCACCCAATGCCAGACTGAGGGCGTATGCGGTCTTCCTACTGCCGAGTTTGGGGAGCAACGGTGCCCATAGCACAGAGCCAATGGCCTGCACGGCGAACAGCACGCCTACCCAGTTGCCAGCCTCTTGTGCTCCCTCGCTGGCCATGTCGGTGGTGCCCCAAACGTTGGCGGCTACGGTGCCGTGCGTATAGGTCCACATGTACATGAAGGCTATCCAACTGAAGAACTGCACGATGCCTACCTTCCAGAAGGTGGAGGGTGCATGCTTGAGTAGGCTGATCCAGTTTTCTTTCTTCTCCGTGTCAGACTTCAAACTGCCGTTGTACTGCTCGTACTCCTGCGGTGGCCACTCCCGTACCTTCGAAATGGTGTAGTTGACGCAGAGAATAAGGATGCCCGCACCCACGATAAAGCTGTAGATTACCGAGTCGGGGATGACACCTTTGGGTGCCGTGTTGGCGATGCCCAACAACGCAAAGAAAAATGGAAACAGATAACCCACTAACGAACCTGCATTGCACAGCAAGCTCTGGATGGAGTAGGCCTTGGCTTTCTGTCGTTCATTCACCATGTCGCCCACGAGCATCTTAAAGGGTTGCATGGCCATGTTGATGGACGTGTCGAGGAACATGAGCATGACAAGTCCGAAAATCATGGCTACCGATGCCGTCATGCCAAACGAGCCGGAGTGGGGTAACAGGCACATGACCAGTACAGCCAGCGCCGCTCCGATGAACAAGTAGGGGATGCGACGCCCGTAGCGTGTCCATGTTCGATCTGAAAGTGTACCGATAATGGGCTGCACCACAATGCCCATCAAGGGTGGCAGAATCCAGAAATAACTCAAGTTGTGCGGGTCTGCGCCCAGTGTGGCGAAGATACGCGAGATGTTTGCACTCTGCAAAGCGTACGCAATCTGTACACCGAAAAATCCGAAACTTAAATTCCAAAGTTTCCAAAAGCTCATGTCGGGCTTCTTTTTTAATTCATTCATATAGTTTACGAGTTAATAGTTTACGAGTTTACGAGTTGATAGTTTTTTTTTAGTTTACAAGTAATTAGTTTACGAGTTAACGAGTTGATAGTATTTTTAGTTTACGAGTGATTAGTTTATGAGTTTACGAGTTAATAGTTTTTTAATTCGACAGTTGACAACTTATTAAGTAATGTGTTGTTGCGAATCGCTTTTGTT
Source organism: uncultured Prevotella sp. (assembly GCA_946999025.1). Classification (GTDB taxonomy): domain Bacteria; phylum Bacteroidota; class Bacteroidia; order Bacteroidales; family Bacteroidaceae; genus Prevotella. The sequence goes on from CAMQBP010000262.1 coordinate 2,414, forward strand.
AAGCATTAACTTTTCAACTTGTTAACTCGTCAACTTGTTAACTTGTTAACTTGTCAACTATACACTCTATTGCCTTGTGAACTTGTGAACTTGTCAACTCGTCAACTAAACATCACCTTGTTGTTCCCCTGATAATGAGTTTTGTTCTGACGATTCTCTTTTCAATCTTGTCAGGTGCGATGAACCCCTCTACTCGAGAAATGAGGATGTTAGCCGCTTCTTCACCTACCCGCACGCCACGTTGCTCTACGGTGGTGAGCATGGGGTCGCAGGCCTTGGCACGGTCGCCATTGGTAAAACCACAGATGGAGATATCCTCGGGTACCCGATACCCCATGCGCTTGGCAGCATAGAGAATGCCCACAGCCGTGTCATCGTTCACAGCGAAGAAAGCATCGGGGGCTTCCTCCTGGCTTAGAAGCTCGGGGGTGATTAGCTCAGCGTCGGCGCGGTTGTCGCAGATGCGGAAAAAACGGTCGTCAGCCTTCAGCCCGTACTTGGTGATGGCATCGCGGTAGCCGTTGTAACGGTTTTTGGAAATCTCCATGGTCATCAGTGTGCCGTAGTAAGCAATGCGCCGGCAGCCAGTCTGTATGAGGTGCGTGACCGCGTTGAAGGCACCCATATAGTCATCCACCACCACTCGACTACATTCCACGCCCGTACAAATACGGTCGTAAAACACAAGTGGCATGCCGTGGTTTATCAGTTTCTGGAAATGCTCATA
>CAMQBP010000263.1 GCA_946999025.1 uncultured Prevotella sp.
ACAGTCAGGTGTACCATGTGGGTGGAGGAACGCTGCCCAAGAACAATCCGATGAAGACATTCCTGAATTTCAGAAACAACTTGACCATGCTTTACAAAAACCTTAATGACAAAGATTTGAAGCATGTCATGCGCGTGCGATGGTGGCTCGACTATCTTGCAGCCCTGCAAATGCTGTTGCTGGAGCACCATTGGGGCGACTTCCGTGCTGTGTTCAAGGCCAGAAAAGCATTTAAACGCTGGCGTCATGAATATGACTTTGACCGGCAGAAGATACAAAACAGCAGGTTGGTTCAAGATGAAGAAATTCTGAGTCCTTATTCCATTCTTTGGAAATATTATGCCAAGGGAAAGAAAAAATACAGAGAAATCTAAGCTGAATTAAAGTAATTTTGGCTTAAATTTATCTTTTTTAGTTTAAAATTTGCTACATATAATATTTTTGCTTAATTTTGCTCATAATAAGGATAATGTGTATTCATTTTGAAGCAATATTATAGTCTATTATTTTTAGCCCTCCTGTTATGTAGTGCCTGTCAGCTGAAACTCAAGCCCTACAATCAAGAAGATCAGAAGATGCTGGTAGAAGTGCAGCGCTATGATCGTCTGGAGAGTCGTTATCTCACAACGGGTGATTTCTCGGCGCTTCAACAAATGAATACCACCTATCCCATGGAAACCCGTACGTTGATAGAAGACGTGTTGGATTTGGGCGAAGTGAACGAACCGTACATCAATTCAAAATTCCTTAATTTCTACCAAGACTCCCTGCTGCAAGTCCTCATTTCTGATGCAGAAGCTGAGTATGCTGATATGGATGACATCAACAAAGAACTGAGCAGTGTCTTCATGAAGTTGCAAAAGTTGCTGCCGGGGCTCGAAATTCCCACCGTCTATGCGCAGATTGGCGCGCTCAATCAGAGTGTGGTGGTAGGCGACAAGCTGATTGGTATTTCGTTGGATAAGTATTTGGGGGTAAATTATTCGGTCTATAAAAAATATTATTCCGAGCAGCAACGGCAGTCCATGACACGTGAGTACATCGTGCCCGACTGTATTGTTTTCTATCTGTTGAGCGTCTATCCCATGGAGGATCACGGCGTGAACACGCAGGTGGAGAAAGATTTGCACATGGCCAAGATTATGTGGACGGCCAACAAAGTGCTGGGTAGGCGATTCTTCAAGAGTGACTATGTGAATGTTGTCGACAGGTTTATGCGCAAGCACAAGAGCATCTCGGTAGCTGCATTGCTAAAATTGGATGACTATTCTAAATTTGAGGTATAGGGTGGTGTTTTAAATTCAAGTCTATACCTGTTTTTTCCAGAATAATTCACACTTCTTTTCATGAATTTCTGCCATTTCAATTGCATTGAGTTTGGTGGTCAAAGTCATTGCTATTGAGGGGTGAGCTCATTGAGTTTGGCGATCAACTTCAATGCTATTGAAAAGGGGTCAGTCGTAAAACCCAGTTGTACCCCCTCCCTCTCATGTACATAATTTCATAAGCCTGTAAAGGAAGAAAGGAATGTCCGTTACTCCCCTGAACTGTGCCCTGAAGGCTTTGACTTTTGCGTTGAAGGATTCAGCATTGGCGTTTGTGGCTCTGTTGACAAAGAAATTGAGTATGGTATCATAATGGGTCTCTTCGGAGACTCCATCAATGTCATACTTGCAGCTGCCACATTTAACTTCAAAGGAGCCATGAGACTTCTATTGTACTTTATCATATGATGCGTCGGAATACAGGAGTTAAATTCTCAACACCAATTCATCCCGCAGGTTTATATGAAAAATGCTATGTCGCCTTTTTGAAAGGCGACTATGTAATAATTCTGAATAAGTCATTCTGACTTTGAGAATATAAGTATCTCGCCAGTTTCATAGCCTAGTCCGAATATGTTGGCATCTCTCAGCTTATAGCCCATTGCCTCATATTCCTTAACAGTCGGGTTATCTGTGTACTCACCCGGAGTTCCCCGGCTTACTACAGCAACGGCCTCCATCCCATAGGTCTCCCATGCCCCAATCTGGTTCATGTGTCTCATATATTCAATAAATTCCTCGTCCATCGTCAGTCTTTTTTTTCAGCAAGTTTGATTATGGCACCTGGAATCTCAACCGAATATTGAACATCATCGAGTTCTAATCCTGCATTCATATGGTTATAGAAGAAGTCCTTCACCTCGTCGTCTTCCAGACCAGTCACATAATCATCGAGCCAGGCATTGAAAGCCTCGCACTTGTCTTCTTCAAGAGCATCCTTGTCAATTTCTCCGTCCTCAATATAGTCCTCTTCATCAAGCTCAACGTGGAATCCGCAATTCTTTTCGCAGTAATCCATCAGCTCACCTACATTATATTCGAAGTATCTGTTATTGTATCCTTCCCACAGCCAATGAAGTTCTTCTTCACTGTAAGCCATATCGTAGTACGCCTCACGGAGTTTCTCATAGATGTCCGGATATTTCTCTTCCAGTCCCAGTTTTCTGATGTTCGTCGTTTTCTTCTGTCTGATGAGGTCAACAATCTTTGCTACCTCTTCATCTGAGAGCTCTACGTAACCTTCACTCTCTATGTTCACTGCACCTGAGTGCGAGATACCCAGACAGGTATCATTTTCAATACTGTATAAAGCCATTTTATTTATGGATTTAAGGGTTAATAACTCTTGTTACTTGCGCTGCATGTGTCCGAATGCACACTGGCTGCACTTATATCCGGCACCGTAACGTCCAGAATGTTTTGCTAAACATGATGGGCAGATGCGGTAACCGCATTTGTCACATACGTACCAATTCCAGTGCTCAGGGAGTTCTTGACCGCAACATTGACAAGGTATCCAAGCCATAATATAGTTGTTTATTGTGAATATTTCAAATAGTTCTTTCTAAATCTGCAGCAAAGATAGCTTTTATTTTTCAGCAAAGAAAAAGGGGTATACGTATATCTATCAGAATATTTATTTTACATCTTTGTCTCCTTTTATATGCCGTTCTCGTATTCCACATAGAGTCACATACACTTGCCGGACACACAAGAAAACAGACTCACGCTACGCCAAGAAAAACACATAAACCCAAATCGGTCATTAGAAAAAGCTTCTTGTCATTTTCTAATGACCGCCAT
>CAMQBP010000264.1 GCA_946999025.1 uncultured Prevotella sp.
GTATCGCGTTTGATTAAACTATTTTGGTTTAGCGCCACAGGTTGTTTGCGCATAAAGGCAAATTCGTTCTCTGGATTGTCACTCTTGACCAAACGAACCACATCACCATACTGGTTTTTGAATTCAAAAAGATGCTCCGTTTGTCGGACAATAGCATATTTAACGGCAGACGAGCTTTGTAAAATCAGTGAGTCTTGAACAATCTTGAAATAGACAGGGATGCTGGTTGAGTCAGGATAATAAATCGTATCCTTTTGAACTTTGAAAACAACATCTTCTTCGTCTTCATTCAACCAGATGCCTTGCAGGAGCTGCTTGGCCTTCACATCCTCTTGCGCTAATGCTTTCTCGTCCTGCTTACTCTTATTTGCGCAACCGGCAGCAAAGAACATGAGGACAAGTAGAATAACAGTTGTGGAGATAGATGTTTTCATCGTTAAATAAAGACGTTTTTGTATCAAATCCGAATGCTGAATCAATCAAAAAGCTCGGCATCAGTCAATGAGCAGGCTCTTAAATCTTTTTCACTGGTCACTATCCTATCTTTGTCTATGGGCCAGTTGATATTTATCGTTTCATCATCCCAACGTATTCCAGCCTCTTGTGCTGGTGTATAGGGATTATCTACTTTATAAGTAAAGATAGCTTCATCACTCAAGACCAAAAAACCATGAGCAAAACCGCGGGGAATAAACAGTTGACGCTTGTTATCTTCGCTCAACTCTACACTGACGTACTGGCTGAAAGTAGGTGATGACTTACGAAGGTCAACTGCCACATCAAGCACACGCCCTTTGATAACCCTTACCAATTTAGCCTGAGAATACTCACCTTTCTGATAATGCAAGCCACGCAAAACCCCAAAGCAGGATTTAGATTCATTGTCTTGAATAAATTCAACCTGTCCAATTTGCTTCTGAAAATCAGCCTGCTTCCATGCTTCAAAAAAATAACCACGCGCATCCTCAAACACTTTTGGTTCGATGATCCATACTCCTTTGATTATTGACTCTGTGTACTTCATTATTGACTCTTCTGAAAGTATTCTATAAAGCAAAGGTACCACAATTCAATAGAACTGCAAAGTTTTTGTTGCTTTAATTTATCTCCGTTGCAATTTTCACGTTTTTAGTTGCTCTATTCGTAAAAAAACAATAAATTTGCAAACGTGATTGAATTGGAAAAACATATCGAAACGCTGCTTTTGGACAATGATTGTGTCATCATTCCAAATTTTGGTGGGTTCATGGCTCATCCCGTTCATGCTCACTATGAAGAGCAGGATCAGTTGTACTATCCCCCACTCCGCACCATTGGGTTCAATCCACAACTTACCATCAACGATTCATTATTGGCACAGTCGTATGTAGACGTATACGATATCAGCTATCCCGAGGCTCTTCGGCGGATTGAACGTGAGGTTATTGAAATCAAAGAGCATCTCTCAAACGAGGGACAATTCCACTTGTCAGACATCGGCACGCTACATTATAATAATAGTGAGGGGATATTTACATTCATACCATGTGAGGCCGGCATCTTGACTCCCACCCTTTATGGACTGAGTTCATTGGATATAACCCCTATCTCAACCATCACTTCAACTCAACAAGCTACTCAAACTATCCTTGTTGAGCAAGCTGAATCACACCGCAATGAGACTGATTGTACAGGTGATTCAAAGCCATCGGAAGAACAGCTCATGCCCACAGAAGTGAAGCTACCTGATACTGCTGATGATACGGGCAAAACTATTCGGATAAAGGTCAGCGTCATCAGAAACCTGGTTGCAGCCTGTTTGGTGGCTGTGGCGTTCTTTTTGTTTCCAGCAACACTAAACCATCAGGGAAATAATGCCAAATTGTTTGGTAACATTGATACCAGTTTGTTGTATCATATCATGCCCAAAGACATCATTACGGGCACTGTCGACTTGCCAAATGATGCGCCTGAGAGAACCGAAGCAAAGCCTATTGTAAAAGAAACGAAAGCAACTGAACCTATTAAGAAAGAGGTAGAAGAGAAAACAACCGCCTACGTGATTGTTTTGGCAAGTAGGGTTACGGTCAGAAATGCAAACGCATACGTAGAAAAATTACATCAAGCAGGCTATTCCCAGGCAAAAGTTTACACGAAGAATAAAAGCACAAGAGTAATCTACGGGCAGTATGAAACCGAACGAGCAGCATACAATGCCTTGAACAACCTTCAAAACAAAAAGGAATTTGCGGATGGTTGGGTTTTAAAACTATCCCCCATTTCCTCTCATTAATAACCTGTAACATTGAAAAGAGTACGCTGTCCCAAATGTGACAATTACATCACGTTTGACGAAACAAAATATTCTAACGGTCAATCTTTAGTTTTCCAATGTCCTGAATGCAACAAGCAATTCAGGATTAAGATAGGTTTATCCAAACTGAAAGAAAGACAAAAGGACATGAAAATCGATGAAAACGCTCATCAACAAGCTTATGGAGCGATTGTTGTCATTGAGAACGTTTTCCACTACAAACAAGTTCTACCCCTTCAGTTCGGTGTCAATCACATAGGACGCTACGTCAAAGGCAACAACATAGAGTGCCCTATCGAAACAACCGACCCAAGCGTTGACTTAACGCACTGCAGCATCACGGTGTCCAAGGACAAGCATGGTAAGCTGAAATACGAGCTCAGCGATGGCCCAAGTTATACCGGTACGTTTGTAGACAACCAACTACTTGGCAACCGCGAACGCAGAATCATTCGAGAAGGATCGCTTTTTACCATCGGTGCAACCAGCATTATTTTACGAACATCTGACCAGGATGATGAATAAAAAGCACGGCCCGTTCCATTTTTCTCAACATCGTCAGGCTTTCTTAGTCTGGAGTTTATTCCGATAGAGTAAGACTCACATGGTTAATTTTACGGAGCAAACGCACTCTCTTCCTCTCAATTGATAGTTATAGGTGAATGTGTTGACGGTGTTGTAGATGGTATATCCGTATTGTTGTTGGTTCAGAATGTTTTTAATGTCAAGGGAAACCTTGAGTGCTTTCTTTCGATAGGACAGTCCTATATCCAATAAGCTCATGGTCTTCGTCAAATCTTTCGTCAATTCATTCTTCACAATATCAGCAGAAG
>CAMQBP010000265.1 GCA_946999025.1 uncultured Prevotella sp.
GGCGGTATTGGTTGGAACGGCAACACCTACCGTGAGTTGACGTTCACGCCCCATCAGGCTGATGCATCGTTCACGCTCGACGACGTGACCATCGGCATCAACTTCCACTGGGAACGCAAAGAGTCGCAGACATTCCCAGGCGTGTTGCGCCTCATCGTGGACAGTGAGAAGATATGTGCCATCAACGAGCTGCCGGTAGAAACCTACCTCGAGAGTGTCATCTCCAGCGAGATGAGCGCCACGGCCTCACTTGAACTACTGAAGGCACATGCCGTCATCTCACGCAGCTGGCTGCTGGCTCAGATGGAGAAACGCCGCAACCTGAAAGAGTCGGCGAACAGCTTCTTCTCGTTCATTCGGAAAGATGACGAGCTGATTAAGTGGTACGACCGAGAAGATCACACGCTCTTCGACGTGTGCGCAGACGACCACTGTCAGCGATATCAGGGCACTACAAAGGAGACAAGTCCCAACGTGGCCACCGCCATTCGCTGCACACGAGGGCAGATTCTGATGTCGGAGGGTGATATATGCGATGCCCGCTTCAGCAAATGTTGTGGCGGCATCAGCGAAGAGTATGAGTATTGTTGGGAGGACGAGCATAAATCTTATTTGGAAGCCATACGCGACAACCGCCAACAACTGGAAGGTAAAGCCGAGCCGATCATCGACCTAACGGCAGAGAAGAACGCCGAGAAATGGATACGCTCGGCACCCGAATCCTTCTGCCACACCACTGACAAAAAGATTCTCTCGCAGGTATTGAACGACTATGACCAAGAGACGGTCGACTTCTATCGATGGAAAGTGAGCTACACCCAAGCGGAATTGAAAGCTCTCATCGAGCAGAAGACAAACATGACCTTTGGCGACATTCTGGATTTGGTGCCGTTGAAGCGAGGCAAGAGTGGACGCATATCCCGCCTAAAAATCGTTGGCAGCGAGCTGACCTTCACCATTGGCAAAGAATTGGAGATAAGAAGAACGCTGTCGGAATCGCACTTGTACAGTTCGGCCTTCATGGTTGACAAGGAGGATGTGGTTGATGGCGTACCCCAAAGGTTTGTCCTCACCGGAGCTGGATGGGGTCACGGCGCGGGACTTTGTCAAATAGGTGCCGCCGTGATGGGTGAAGATGGATATGGCTACGATGAAATCTTAACCCACTATTACCATCACGCCACCATCGAGAAACTGTACGAATAACAGGGAGTAAACTGGAGTTAATGGGAGTAAGCCGGAGTTAATAGGAATTAGTAGGTGTCGGTGGGAGTTAATGGGAGATAGCGAACAAATGCCTGTTAGGTCAAGAAAAGTTTCCAACCCCCCACTGCATCTGACTATATAATATAAGGTAATGTCCGATAACTCCAGTTAACTCCCATTAACTCCCAATAACTCCCTATAACTACTACCAGACACGAATAGCTCCAATCAACTCGGGATGAAAATGATCAGTCATCACATATTCAACTCTCCCCTGGACCTCAACAACGAAGTCAAGGTTCCCTGGAAGTGGATGCCAACGCTATACCTCTTCAAAGGTTTCACGTTTGTGATGCTTTTTATCTTTCCTCTCGTGATTTTCAAGCGAATGGGAGTCGACAACGGAGCGGCAACATTTTTCATCGCCTGGTTGATGTTGCCCCTCGCCATGCGTCCCGTGCTGTCCATTTTCGTGCAGACGGGCCACCGCAACTGCCTATGGATACTGCTTTCCGAAGCACTGATTATCCTCTCCATGGTTGGCATGGCGCATGCTCTGGATGGCACATGGTGGTTGGAAGGCAGCCTTATGTGCCTCGGGGTGATGGCTCTTGCGCATGTTTTTCACGACATCGCCATCGACAAGTTCAGCCTGCAGACCATCAAGCACCAACACACTTCGTCGCTTCGTCTCTTCAAACTGATGTTCTACCAACTATCCTTGCTGATGATACTGGGCATCATCGTAATGATAGGCGGCAACCTGGAGGTGATAAACCGAAACATAAGCGGTTCTTGGAGTACGGCATGCTACTGCCTCAGCGGCATCCTTGCCATCGTTATGCTGTGGCACATCTTCGTGATACCACAGTCGGGTGCCGATGACAGAGAGCGAAAGATACGAGTGTCTGACATGTTCTACGCCTGCCTCAACACCAGCGCCGACCTCATCCGAACCCCGAGTTCGTGGCCAGGCATCCTCTTCCTAGGTATGTTTCTGCTGCCCTGTACGTTGCTCACGCCCGTTTCCATCCTGTTCATGCTCGACTTAGGAAGCAGCGGCGGACTGGCACTGTCGCCGCAAGAGTTTGGCTATGTACAAGGAACGGTAGCCGTCTTCGGTCTCATCATCGGTGGCATGCTGGGCATCTGGCTTCTTCGGAAAGTCGGATTTGGCAACGCACTCCCCCTCATGGCGTTTGCCACATGCATTCCCCCACTCTTCTACATCTATCTCAGCTATGCCCTACCAGCGAACCTCGGTTGGATAGCGTGCTGTGCATTCGTCAGCCAAGTAGCCTGTGGATTCGGTCTATGCGCCTACCAGCATTACCTTGTATACTACAGTGAGGTGAAACGAGTGTCCACCTATGCCCTGTGCATGTCACTGGTCACCGTGTCAGTCATGATTCCCATGATGCTCTCTGGTTCGCTTCAGCAAGCCCTTGGCTATCGTCGCTTTTTCATTCTCACCACTCTTTTGGGCATCTGTACCCTCATCACGTCGGCTCTGGTGATGGTGGACAAGGAACTGACAGAGGAGGAAAACAAGCAAACTGAAAAGAAAACCATTCGGCAATGAGTAGCCGCTACGATATTTTCCGAACACAAATATTGTAAGAACAGAAAAAACAAGTAAGTTTGCACCAGCTTCTTGTGCCATTGAGGTTGGTTCGAGAAAATAAACTTGTCTACACTGACGTAATCTAACGTATGAAATGACATTATCTGAATACCGCTTATATTTCAGACAGTTTTACCCGTCGTTGCTACTCTACGCCACGCGACTGTTGGTTCATGGCGACATGGAGGACGTTGTTCAGGATGCATTTGTTGATTTGTGGCATCGACGTAATACGATGGACGACGCGGCTCACATCAAGTCGTTCCTCTATCGGGCCGTGTACACCAA
>CAMQBP010000266.1 GCA_946999025.1 uncultured Prevotella sp.
CTTTTTTGGGTGTTCTAAGCCGTAAAATCATCACCTTGTTCCGTCATTCATATCCAACAATGCGGCAATCAACATGCTTTAACCGCTCAATTTGCATGCTTTAACCGTTCAATTTGCTTCATATAGAAGGTATAATTTGCACATAAAACAGGCAATTTGGCTCCAAACACTTTACTTTTTCATAGTGTTTTAAGTTTAAAAATCATTCAACTCGCTGGTAATCAATTTAATAATAAAACCTTTTCATGCTTGCCATTTTTTCAACGCATGAACCAGTTGGTTGAAAAAACGCTCGGCATTTGTGTTAAAAAAAACGTTGCATGGGTCATTCCAGTACCATTATCATGCGGTATCATCAGTAGATTATACAGACAATCTCATTTCAACACAGGATGGTACAACTTCATATTTCTGGGCAAGAGGGTGACCAATTCAAAATATTTTTCCTATTTTTGTCAGCAACATATCATGAGTAGGTCGTTATGAAAATTTTAGGAAACATTATCTGGCTTATCTTTGGCGGCCTTGGCGTCGCCTTGGAGTATTTCGCTTCGTCATTGGTATTGATGATTACCATCATTGGTATTCCCTTTGGCATTGCTACGATGAAGCTTGGCATACTTGCCCTGTGGCCATTCGGTTCGCATGTCGTTGATCGTACGCAGGGCAGTGGTTGCGTCAACGTGTTTATGAATGTACTGTGGTTCTTCATCGGAGGTATCTGGATTGCGCTCACGCATCTTGGCTTCGGTCTGCTGCTCGGTATCACCATCGTTGGTATACCATGGGCCAAAATGCACTTTCGTCTGATGCGTCTTGCCCTGACTCCTTTCGGGAAACAAATTGTGAACAATAACTTTTAGGCACAAGAGGTAATTGGGACAACCAATTGCTCGGATGAGTGCGCAAGGCATAGAAGAATGACAAAGTTCAATCCTCATTCCGCCACAACCTGCCTTGGCTGCCACCTTGTTCCAGCTTGCCGTCATGTATTTGGTGTCGCCCATCTTGGTCATACCCAACAAGCGGAATATCTCTAATGGCGGCGATATGTTGTTGCAACATCAATGACCGTTGCTTTTATAGTATCTCTTGTTTCAACTGTTCTGTTTAGTCATTGTTTCGTTCAAGTTTGATTAGACAATACGGTGCATTTCATGTCCTTCTACATAGATAGCACTGAACGGACGTGCCGGACACTGGTTTTCGCACGCCCCACATCCAATGCATCGTTCGGTGTTGACCGCAGGGATTTTCGGAGATTTTGGATTTGAAGCCTTACTCGGCACCATCGTAAGTTGCTTCATATTTTGATTCTACATCAAACCACAACCCCATGCGATATCGCATACAAGATGTAGATGAGCAAAGCAAAAAGTATGAAATAAGACGAAAGGAAAAAATCTAAAAAATGAGATCTTCTTTCAATGAATACCAATAAACTAAAACCAATAATCCCTACCTGTTATTCTCTTTGATTTGCTCGCACACCCATGCGGATATATTAGAAGGGTTTGCATTTTGCAGCAGCTTTTCTGTTTCTGCATCAAACATCACAGAGTGTCTGAACGTCTTTTGCCCACTGTGCAGGGGTATGTCGTGTTCAGACAAAATACTGTACACATTAGAGATTGATATGCCTGTGGCTGCAACAATCTTTGTAATGGGCGTTTTCTTCTGGTAAAGTTCTATAACAAGTTCTTCTGTCTTTGTCATCATTACTTTTTTAATGGCACCCACCAAGTGACAGGCGCCGTTGTTTCTTTTAATTTTAATCCAACACGTTTCATATCTTGATTCTACATAAAACCACAACGCTTGCTCGTTTGTCTGATAGAGGGCATGAGTTGCTTTATATCTTGATTCTACATCAAACCACAACGCTTTGTCCATTGCCACCGTTTATCGCTGTGTTGCTTTATATCTTGATTCTACATCAAACCACAACGTCACGCATTATGACATTGAGCAGCTGGTGGTTGCTTTATATCTTGATTCTACATCAAACCACAACAAGGGGACGATTGATGAGTATTATGCCACGTTGCTTTATATCTTGATTCTACATCAAACCACAACCGTGAAGGTGCTGCGCCGACAGGATTTTCAGTTGCTTTATATCTTGATTCTACATCAAACCACAACTGGGGATAGGCAGACAGGATGGACAGTAGGTTGCTTTATATCTTGATTCTACATCAAACCACAACGGCTAACGGCTTGTAAACTTGTGATAATTCGTTGCTTTATATCTTGATTCTACATCAAACCACAACCATCCTTGCCTACGAACGTGCGCTGATGCTGTTGCTTTATATCTTGATTCTACATCAAACCACAACTGTAATTGAATATATTGTTAATCCAACAGGTTGCTTTATATCTTGATTCTACATCAAACCACAACGTCTGCATACGCCAGCATTTCAAAACTCTGTTGCTTTATATCTTGATTCTACATCAAACCACAACGTAGCGAAATGGTGTATGGTAGAGAATTAAGTTGCTTTATATCTTGATTCTACATCAAACCACAACATGAGAGGAATCCAGAAAGAAACGTCACTTGTTGCTTTATATCTTGATTCTACATCAAACCACAACATTGACAACAATGAAGATTAAAAGCAACAGTTGCTTTATATCTTGATTCTACATCAAACCACAACGAAGTAGGTACGGATGCTGTTTCGAAGCTGTTGCTTTATATCTTGATTCTACATCAAACCACAACTCCTTTTGTCCAAAAAGGTATATCGGATAGTTGCTTTATATCTTGATTCTACATCAAACCACAACTTATAAGAACTATAAATGGGAATGTGAAAAGTTGCTTTATATCTTGATTCTACATCAAACCACAACAAGAATGGTGTTGCTTTCATTCTACCCCTAGTTGCTTTATATCTTGATTCTACATCAAACCACAACAAAAAGGCAAACAAGGTGAAAAAGGAAATGGTTGCTTTATATCTTGATTCTACATCAAACCACAACATGTACTATTTAAAACATTGAATATAAGCACATTATACAAATATTTTCATACAAGAAGTGGCTCGAATATATCAACTTTATTGCAAATATACTAAAAAAACTCTAACTGGATAGGTGTTT
>CAMQBP010000267.1 GCA_946999025.1 uncultured Prevotella sp.
GACCATACAACACGTCATTATCGTCAGTTGACACCACATGACCTACCCATGGCACATCTCCATATTCTCTCACGAACTGGTAATACTGCCAGGCACGATTCAAGCGGGCGATGCCTTCATAACTTGCCTTCAAAGTTTCGGACAACGTAGAGGATTTCAAACCCTGGATAATATAGCTGGCGCGTCGTATTTCTGTTAATGGATTTGACCAGTTACTTGAGGCAGAAACCACGTTAGCATAAGACCACAGGTTATCTTGATAGCTCACTTGGTCATCACTTAAGGTCTTAAAATAGAACCATCCACCACCGCCAGCATTGCCATAACCTACATAGTTATTCAGGAAGTGGTTACACTGGTTGTCTAAGTTGCTGGAATTACTCCAATATGTTGGGGTATTGGTAAAGGTGTCGTACGGGCTGATGTCTAAGAAGTCGTTGCAACTCGACATCGCCGCTATCAAACCAATACCTAAAATAATGCTCTTTTTCATGATTGCTAATTTTTAGGAATTAAATTATAAGGTTACTTGAACACCGAAAGAGAACGTACGCGTAATGGGCGCTGTACGTCCCCAGCCACCGTATTTCTCACCATCACCCGTGTTCACTTCTGGGTCTACAGGCAAATCGTGTCCTTTGTGTAACAAGAATAAGTTATTACCACTGAAGTAAATACGTGCTCTCTGAATATAAACCTTCTGTGTTAGGGCTGCAGGGAGTGTATATCCAAGCGTAATATTCTTCAATCGTAGATACGACATATTTATCAAGTAGCGTGACTGTGGATAATAGTTGTTTCTACCATTATTAATTCCTGACACAGTTCCTGCTACATCATTATCAGGAAACAGTCGAGGATAACGATTGGCTTGATTAATTTCATATCCCTTAATTGTTTTCCAGTCTGAAGAATAAAGAACTCTATTGTAACTATTTTGATGTGAATATACTGCAAGATCGGCACTTCTCATCAAAGGGAAATTTAGCGAAGAGATAGTCCAAGCATCACGCTTGCCAACACCTTGGAAGAACAAATCCAAATCGAATCCCTTCCAGTTACCACCTAAATGGAAGCTATATTCGTAACGAGGCAAGATATTTCCTATTACTTTCAAGTCGCCATGATCGTCGGCAGTGCCTTTACCACCATCGATAACACCGCTACCATCTAAGTCTTTAAACTTGATATCGCCAGGACCATAATGGAAAGACCCCTGCTCCAAACCTTTTTGTGAAGCGATGCCTTGTGCATAGTTCCATGTACCATCTGCGTTACGACCCGTGAAATCTGATTCTTCAAAATATCTATCCGTCTCGAATCCCCAAATATCACCATAAACCTTACCCGAGTAATTGGTATTCAACAGCTTCGCATCATTGCGCCACTCCTGTACCGTAGTCTTAGAATCACTCAAGTTAAAGTTAGCATATACATTCACCTCTCCGAAGGTGTGGTTCCAGTTGATATTAAATTCCCAACCACGTGTGCGCAGCGTTCCTGCATTTTGATAAGGTGCAGCGGTGCCTAATACGTCAGGCAAGACTTGCGATGGAGCTAACATATCGCGGTTTTCACGTTGGAACCAGTCAAAGCCCATCATCAATTCGTTATTGAAGAAACCTAAATCCAAACCTAAGTCAATAGTGCGAATGCGCTCCCATGTCAATGAATTAGCAACTAATTTTGGCATGTCGTACATGGTCAACTTATTGGCATTAGCAGCGTTGTTCTCTACCCAATACACTTTATCTGAACTCCTTTGATTGATGAGTTCTTCGAACATGTAATTACCAATAGCCTCATTACCAATTTCACCAAACGACGCACGCAACTTACCATTGCTTACTACCTTCTTCAAAGGCTCGAAATAAGCCTCTTCGGAGAAGCGATAACCTGCCGAAGCCGATGGGAAGAATGCCCAATGAGCATTGTGTGGGAAACGTGAAGAACCGTCATAACGACCATTCAGTTCTAAGAGATAGATGCCTTTATAATCGTAGTTCAATCGTCCAAAATAACCTGCCGAAGCCCTTGCTGAGTGCTCCCACTTGATGTCTTGTCCTTCTTGTGAAGCCAAATTCAACTCAGGCATTTGCTCATCGAACAAACCACTACGCTTTCCATACAGGTAAATATAGTCGGTCTTTTCGGCATTCACACCCGCCATGGCTTTGAAATGATGATTTCCCCAACTCTTATCATAGTCCATATAAGCATTGAGGGTCCAAGTATTGCTCTTTGAGTTGTCACGCCAAACACCAGTTTGACTTGGTGAAACTATATAACCAGGCTTAATTCCACCCCAATTAATACCATATACAGAAAAATCTTCGGAAGCACTATTCATGTTTTGAATGGCATATGTAAAATCAGCATAAAATGACATCTCTTTTGTTAAATTTGCTCTAAGAAAAGCATTTAAGCGTGAAAAATCGGTTGTTATACGCTCATCTGAAGCCTGTTTTAAAATAGCCATGGTACGGTGATCCAAACCATTAATACTTCCAGAAGGTAAGAATGATGCGTCCCAACGCCACAAATATTGATAGGTTTTATTCCATGTATCAGGATGCTTATATTGTTTACGAGTAAAGTTGATGCGGGCTCCAACTTGTAACCAATCTGTTACAGAACTCGTTACATTCACAGAAGCATTATATCTATCTAATTTATCTGGATGCAATTTTAAGAGTCCTTCTTTTCTATCATAAGCTAAAGATAAATAATAATTAGTTTTACTCGAAGAACCTTGTACTGATAGTTGATGGCTTTGAGAAGGTGCTGCTTTGGTAAAATAGATTTTGTTGATGTCCCAATTAGCGTAGTAATATGGAGTATTGCCCTTCATTAAGTAATCTCCAACATTATTATCATCCACATATTTTCTCATCTCTTGGTAGTCAAGCCTTCCTTTATTCTGTTGTTTCCATTTTTCTGCATAAGGTAACAATTTATCAAAATACATTCCGAAAGCCTCTACTTCGTATTTATTATTATTAGCCATGCCTTCTAATGCCGCTCTCAATCTTGTTGGTACGTCAACGAAATCTGGCAAATAGGTTGCTTGATCCCAAGAGAAGTTGTTGTTATACGTCACAGTTG
>CAMQBP010000268.1 GCA_946999025.1 uncultured Prevotella sp.
CTATTCAGACACCAAGATGCTATATTGTAACGATATTCTGCATGATAGGTAGAAAATACATTATCATAGGTCATGATTTTTCCTTGCATATTCTGCAAACGTATCGTATCATTGAAGACGACATAGAAGTATTCTTTATCTAATAATGTGATGCTCCTTCTTGTTTGGCCATCAATTACACTCCAGTTTTCATCAAAAATGATAATGTTATCTGTATCGGATGTACCATGCTGTACATAATCATCACCATTCTTTATGAATGTCTGTGGGGTTGAAAAGTCTGGTGCATAACAATTACTAACCGTAATTAGCCTTTCTTCTCCATTATCCAGTAATAATTTTACGGGAACAAACTGCTCTCCCAACCATTCAAAGACTACACTATCTTTGCTTATGCAGGTGTATAGCGAATAATCTTCATTATGCTCAACTCTTGCATACCGTGCCACAAATTTTCCGGAAACATGTATTTCAAATCTATAGACTGAAGATTCTATGGACAACGCATCGGAACGTAGGTTATTTTGTGTATTCAAGCTATAGAGGAGATGGGCTTTTACATTGGATATTTTCAAGGACCAAGAAAAAGCCATTGGGTTTGATTTCCTACGATGAGAATATATCTTTTGTAGATTGGTATTCAGTTTCTTAAATCGCTCCTCTTTTATATCATAAGGGAGGATGTCTGATTTATCTTCTACAATAGACCTTATTACCTGCATGCTTACACTATAGATACACTCATTCTGAAATGACTTTGGTAAGTACTTAACACAATCCAAGGTCTCGAAAATGGACGTATCTTCCCAATTGGAAACACCCCGAGTTATCAATTCCATCATGGCACGCTCTAAGAAGTTCGTGTAGTTTCCCCATGAGCTTTGTATTTGCTTCATAGGTAAACCGCCTTGTAGCAACAACGAATAGAAGTACATGTGACGATTAACACCATACACCTTGCACTTCCATCCATGCATTGCTTGCTTTGCCAGCTTAAATAGTAATTCAGAATCGTCTATTCCAGCAGCACGGGCTACTCTCTCTTTACTTGGAACCCCTCCGTTATATTCTCGACGCCACCATTCTGCGTAAAAAATAGCAGCTTCCCTGGTATAATTTTCAAGATTACCTCTAATATATGCGGCACTTAGTGTGTCTTTCAAGTCAAGATATTCTTGTTCTTGTACTTGAAGTTTCCATAGAGGAAATTTAATCTTCCCTCCATTCCTTACCATGATTTGAGCAAGTGTCGTATGTTCCATGAATCCTCTAAATTTTTGATCTTCTATTTTGGCATATCTTAAAGAGCGTGCCAGATGTCTTTGAAATTATTTCTCTCCTTGCCCGGGCTCGGCTGCGATGGAGTATCCTTGCTCACTCTCGTCAAACGCCTCATATCCCTGCTTAGGCGAGTCGGGCTGAGACCCTGTGTCATTATTCGCTGACCCATCAATGATTCCGCCCATCTCCATATCGGTGATATTGATCATGGTGGCATAGAGATACATGGCCACGGTCATGTGTATGCCGGGCTTCAGGTCGCGTGGCTCGATGACTGGTGCTTGATGGGTGGTATCGTTGCGCTGTTGGTGTACAAATTCGTAATAGGTTTTCATCTGGTTGAGATAATCCTCTACATCGTAATGCAACTTGTTTACCCCGACAGCCTTGGCAGCGTCGAGGAACTGGACAAAGCCTCCGTCTGTACGCGACAGTTCGTTACCTTTACAGAGATAGTATATCTTCTTCATGTAAGGTTCAAAACCACTCAACAACAACTTCAGCCACTCTTCCATATCCTCGTCACGTCCTATTGTGCGATAGGCTAGGTTGAGGATACGGCGGATCGACTTGATGCCATCCAGCGTCGATACAGTTGTAGCTTCCAACACATCGAAATACCAATCAATTACCTCTGTCAGCGCCCGATAGCGCACACCACACAGCTCAGAGAAGTCATCGGCAAAGGCCTCGTTGATCTTTTCTTTCAGCTTTTGTTCGTTGTAAGCGGGGTTAAACTGCTCCTCTAAATGCTGGAGGAGCGAAGCATCTATAATCTGGCGCACATTCGGATCGGTGCTATAGCGCAACTGCAACTCGCTGGCATTGGCAGTAAGGATACCCACGATGTCGGCCATGTTGTCGTGTATCACCTGCAGCTTCGTGTCCTCATCATTGTTGAGCAGGGCATCACGCACCTCGTCGTTTACCTGGAGCGAGCTGGCAGCCTGGGTGTACTGCTGCTTCACCGTGTCGGTATCCTTCCATTCTATGCCACCGAGGAAGGTGTTGAAGTCGTCCACTATCTTGTCGAGCGTCTCCATGTTAGGGTCGGGCTGCCCACCGCCCGGCTGTCCTACCGGGATAGGCTCCACCTCAGCATTCTCATTCTTCAGCCTGATCTCCTCTTCACTCTTCTTCGTTACTCGATACTTGTCAAAGTCGACCAGTTCCAGCAAGCCCTCAGCCCAGTCTTCCCGCTTCAGCTTAGGCAGCTTACGCAGCAGGAAGTGGAAGAAGATGTTCTTCTTTTCCCATTCCGTCACGCCTTCGGGCAGCAGGGCGGCAATGAACTCATACACACGCACAAAGCCCTTCATGACTCCTTTTATCTCCGCCTGTCGGTCTTCGCCATCTTCCTCGCCAATCCTTACAAACCGCTCACGGCAGGTGTCTAGTATCGGGTCGAGCGCTGTACGGTCGGCACCGCTCCAGTATTTCAGGTTGAAGTCTTCCACCTCTTCCTGTTCATACACCAAGCTCTGGTCGCAGATGTCGAGCAGGTCGCTAGCCTTGTTGATATCGGTCTCATGGCTCAGCGATGTCTGCTTGTAATACTTCTGGAACAACTTCTCTATGTCTTCTGCCGAGTTCACGAAGTCGAGCACGTAGGTATCTTTCTTCAGCGGATGCACACGGTTCAGGCGTGAGAGTGTCTGCACGGCCTTGATGTCGCTCAGCGTCTTGTCCACATACATGGTATGGAGCAGCTTGTTGTCATAGCCCGTCTGAAACTTGTCGGCTACAATGAGGAAGCGGTAGCCATCGGTGTTGAACGTTTTTTCTATCTTCGACGAGGGAAATTGATTGAGCTGTGCCTCG
>CAMQBP010000269.1 GCA_946999025.1 uncultured Prevotella sp.
CTCTTGCGATGGATGCCCTTTGTGCTTGACCACCAGAAATTTCGTTTGGGTACTTTATGATCCAATCCACAACAATGTTGACTTCATCCTTGAAATAAGGAAAATTGAACATATAAAATATGTTCCCGTCATCGTTCTTGCTACCGAAGGGGATCAACAAAAACATATCAGTAGTCTAAACTATGGTGCCGATTCTGTGATAGTAAAACCATTCCACAGCGAATATTTGAAAGCCGTTGTGGCTCGCTCCATTAGCACTATCGACAACATGATGGAATTTTCCAATTCTACAGAGGCCTATCTCACGCATTTCAACCACAAAGAACTTTCGGAAATGGAAATGGATTTTATTAAAAGAGCTGTCAAAGCCTTAAGCCATCATTTTGAGGATGATAACTATAATCCTGATACGCTGGCTGCAGATATGGCTATCAGCAGGACACAACTCTATCGAAAAATGAAAGAGATCACCAAGATGACTCCAAATGACTTTATTATCGAGTTCCGTATGAAACAAGCTGAGAAAATGCTAAAACACTCCGACAAAACCATTTCGCAGGTTATTGCCGACTGCGGTTTCCGAAACAGAGCCTCCTTCTATAGGAAATTTATGCAACAATATGGCTGCTCTCCCAGAATTTACAGACAAGATAAGGTGCGATAGAGGTAACCATCCGTGCATTTTTCTGCGAGAGGTTTCTGCTTCCGCTCAATGTGGTGAGACAAGTGAATTTATAGATAGTAAGGCTATTTCCAAAAGCAGCACAACACTACCATTACAAACAGCATTATTTATTCTAAGAATGAAAAATTAGCCTAATAGCTATTGGGTAAGAGGCAAACACAAATCTTTGGTGTTTGCCTCCTACTCCGTGTTTACCAACCTCCCACACCACCGTACATGCGGTTTCGCATACAGCGATTTCGTGCTTTCTCATCTCACGATGTGTGCCCATTTGTTGGCTAAGCTCTAGGAAACTTGACTGCCCGTTCTTAATTATTAACGGCTTTTAGTTAGGTTTGCAATCTCATCCATAGTCAAATGAATTGTAGAAAGTTTCTATTCGTTAGATAGATGTTTACAGATGCTTCCTTCGGATTTGACCTTAGGGTGAACATTCCTTGCATTGGTTATGTGATTCCTGCTATCAGGAGCTACAACGGATAAACCAAGTAAATATTGTATGGTATCGTTAGGCTACCCACCCCATTGTACATGCAAAGATAGCCTCTGCCGCTTTGTTCACGTTTGTGACACGCTCGGTAGCAATGAGCAGGAATCCGAAAAGCATTATGCCGGCGATTACAAGAGTGATGTTATATAATAAGGTGGGGAAATGAATTGGTCACCCCGATATTTAGGGTTCTGTTCACCTTAAAGTTAGTAAATAACCCAAAAGTCAACAAGCAAGACATATTTTATTTCTGTGAACAAAAAACTTTGCTCAATAAGGATTCCGCGATTGCTGGCAACAGCAAACCGTTGATGAAAAAAAGTAGGTCATACTGAAGTTGCACGTTTCGACTGGATATGAAATATGATTAAATTGTTTCCTGATAGCTTTTTTCTACTGCTGTTTTTTTCTATCTTTGCAGCATTACGAAGCTATGACACCATGAAGAATTTTCTATATTTATGGCTATTTTTATTGTTGCTCACCTCCTGTCAACAGCAACCCCACAAGTTTGTCATTGGTGTTTCGCAGTGCAGCATCGACATTTGGAGAGACAAACTCAACCGGGAATTGAAGACGAGCG
Organism: uncultured Prevotella sp.; assembly: GCA_946999025.1. Classification (GTDB taxonomy): domain Bacteria; phylum Bacteroidota; class Bacteroidia; order Bacteroidales; family Bacteroidaceae; genus Prevotella. Next base: position 1,759 of record CAMQBP010000269.1, read on the forward strand.
AATATTTCAACGACTCCATAGAAGTGCGTCTGGCTTCGGCCAACGATGACAGCAAAAAGCAAATCGCACAAATCGACAAGTTTGTAGACGATGGTGTGGACCTGCTCATCGTGGCTCCCAACCAATATACATCTATCACCCATGCCGTGAATCGTGCTTACGACAGAGGTATTCCTGTGATACTTTTTGATCGCAAGGTGGACACCGACAAATACACCGCCTTTATCGGAGGCGACAATTACAACATGGGCAAGACGATGGGACAGTTCATAGCCCGGCAGCTCAAGGGACAGGGACGTGTGGTGGAAATCCGTGGGCTTGATGGCTCGTCGCCCGCCGAGGAACGGCATCGCGGATTTGTGGACGGGCTGAAAGCTTTCCCCGGTGTGCAGCTGGTGGCTTCGGAATCCGGCAACTGGAAAGAGGAAAGTGCCATCGATGCCATGAACCGCATCCTGCGGAAGACCCGCGACTTCGACTATGTGTTTGGACAGACCGACCGCATGGCGTGGGGTGCCTACGTAGCACTGAAGCAGTACGGACTGGAACAACAGGTGAAATTCACGGGCATCGACGGCATGGTCACAAAAGGTGGCGGGCTCGAACTGGTGCGCGACGGCCTGTTTGAGGCATCCTATCTCTATCCCACCAAAGGCGATGAGGTCATCGCTTTGGCTATGAGAATACTGCGCGGACAACCGTTCAAGCGAGAGAATCCGCTCACAACGACGATTGTCACCCACGATAATGCCGAACTGCTGCTCATGCAGGCCAAAGACATGGAACGGCAGAATGCCAACCTCGACATCATGCACAAGAAAGTAGACTCCTACTTCAATCAGTACACTATGCAGCGATGGTTTATCGCAGTGCTCGTCGGCGCATTGGCGCTCATCGCTATCGCCATCCTCGTGACTTATCGAGCCTACCTCTCCAAGGCCAGACTCAGCACGCAGCTGGCCGACAGCAACCATGAGTTGCAGCGACTGAACGACGAGGTAAAAGCCATGACGCAGGCACAACTCACGTTTTTCACCAACGTGAGCCATGAGTTGCGTACGCCCCTCACCCTCATTGCCGACCCAGTGGACCGCCTGTTGGAAAACGGTAAAACGGATGACAACGGTCACAAAATGCTCCGGATGGTGCAACGCAACGTACATGTGTTGATGCAGCTGGTTAATGAAATTCTCGATTTCCGCAAGGTGCAGAATGGCAAGATGACACTTCGCCTTACCCGCTTCTCGCTTGGCACAGCCTTGCATGAATGGTGTAGAGCCTTTGCATCGGTTGCCGAAAATGCTAATATCAGCTTGAAGACGGAAAGTGATATTGGCGATGAC
>CAMQBP010000270.1 GCA_946999025.1 uncultured Prevotella sp.
TTGACGCACACGGGGTAGATGGTTGGTGGATAAACCACTTTCGCCCCGAAGTTACACAGCTCCATAGCCTCGATGTAGCTCAATTCGTTGATGGTGTAAGCGGTCTTGATGACCTTCGGATCGGCCGTCATAAATCCGTTGACATCGGTCCATATCTCCAGTATCTCCGCGTTCAAAGCCGCTGCGATGATGGATGCTGTGTAATCTGACCCGCCTCGTCCGAGGTTGGTGATCTCGTTGGTATTCTTGTCTCTACTGATGAAACCCGGCACGAGGGAGATGCGGGGGAGGGTGGCAAACGTGTGTTTAACCAGTTTGTAGGTGAGTTGGCTGTCCAGTGTGTGCTTGTCATGCTTGCGCTCGGTCTTGATAAATTCGCGGGCATCGTACCATTTAGCGCCTTTGATGAACGTGGCGACGATTTTCGAACTCAACCGTTCGCCATAGCTCACGATGGCGTCTTGCGTCTTTCGACTTAAATCATGAATGAGATAAACGCCGAAGTAAATGGATCGTAGTTGTTCAAACAGCGCATCTACGGTATTGAACAACTCTTCTCTCCGCGCATTGTCGGTGATGATGGTGTCAATGAGTTTGTGGTGCCTGTCTACCATCTCGTCGAACTGTTGTTTCCATTCGTCATCACCTTGCAAGGCCTGTTGGGCGGTTGCAAGCAATTGGTCGGTGATGCCTCCCAAGGCACTAACCACCACAACCACCGGTTGCTGCTTGGCAGTTTGTTCTACGATTCTCTTCAAAGAGCGGATGCTCTTGACGGAACCCACGGATGTTCCGCCGAATTTCAATACTTTCATTTTACTGTTTTTTAATGTTTTATGCCACCCGACAAAAGTGGTTTTGATAATTTGTTGATTTCGCTTCTCAGCATTACGAACAGAAACGTGGGTGTTATCCAGCCTACAACGATGGTGAACACCTTGGGTTTCATGCCTCATCCATGCTGCGAAGTCGATATTTGGTTACAAAAGTACGAAAAAACTTTGAATGGCTTATCATGCAACGTTGATTTCCCTTTGATGGGCATGAACATTCAAAAGAGTTGGTTTTAATCTGAAAAATGCTTGGGTAGCTGGAAAAAAAGTACTTATTTTGCAAAGAGATAAGATGTCTGGTGACATCCCTTTTTGTCGTAAACCTACAAAATTTCTTCATTCATGATCAAAGAATTTCAAATCAGACTGCTTCCTCAGCATGCTCATTCCGAGCAGGCTATCATTGAATATCTGGCCAAAGAAAAGGGAATGGATGCCCGAACGATGAAGCATGTGCGGGTGTTGAAACGGTCTGTTGACGCGCGGCAGCGAACGGTGTATGTGAATCTTAGTTTGAGAGTGTACATCAATGAGTTGCCACAGGATGAGGAATTTGTTAGGACGGTCTATCCGGATGTGTCCCAAAAGCCGCGTGTCATCGTGGTGGGAGCTGGTCCTGCGGGACTTTTTGCCGCACTTCGTTTGATTGAAGAGGGCTTCAAACCCGTGGTCATCGAGCGGGGAAAGAATGTCAGGGAGCGCAAGAAAGACCTCGCCATGATTACCAAGACGCAGAAGGTTGATGCTGAAAGCAACTATTGTTTTGGTGAAGGTGGCGCCGGTGCGTATTCGGATGGCAAACTATATACCCGCTCGAAGAAGCGTGGTTCGGTTGAGAAAATTCTCAATGTGTTTTGCCAACACGGTGCTTCAACCTCGATCTTGGCCGACGCGCATCCGCATATCGGTACGGACAAGTTGCCGAAGGTCATCGAAAACATGCGCAATACCATCATCAACAGTGGGGGAGAGGTGCATTTTGAAACAAAGATGACGGCTTTCTTGCCGTCTGCCGAGGGGGATGAGGTGCTGGGTGTTGAAGCCGTTCGGTTGTCTTCGGGGCAGGAAGTTACGTTCAGAGGATCGGTCATCTTGGCCACCGGACACAGTGCGCGTGACGTATATCGATATTTGAGTGGTGCCAAAATAGAAATCGAACCGAAAGGATTGGCGGTTGGAGTGCGCTTGGAACACCCTTCGATGTTGATCGATCAGATACAATATCATGACAAGCGGGGACGGGGAAAGTATCTCCCGGCGGCCGAATATTCATTTGTCAGTCAGGTGGAAGGACGTGGCGTTTACTCGTTCTGCATGTGTCCAGGTGGCTTTGTCATCCCTTCTGCCACAGGTCCGAGGCAAATAGTGGTGAACGGAATGAGCCCCAGTAACCGCGGAACGAAGTGGTCGAATGCGGGGATGGTGGTGGAATTGCATCCTGAAGACGTTCGCCAGGCAGGCATGTTGATGCCCAATGACAGTGAAATACTGAATGATGATTTGGTGATGATGCAGTTGCAGGAACAATTGGAATATACTTGTTGGTTGCAGGGAAATAGGCAACAAACAGCTCCGGCGCAACGAATGACTGACTTTGTGAATGGCAAATTGTCATACGACTTGCCGGCATCCAGTTATGCTCCCGGCTTAATGAGTAGTCCACTTCACTTTTGGATGCCGCCATTTATCGTCCATCGTTTGCAAGAAGGCTTCAAGAAGTTTGGGCAGATGAGCCGTGGTTTCCTAACCAATGAAGCTGTCGTGATAGCAGTTGAGACGCGAACATCGTCGCCCGTGCGTATTCTCCGCGACCGCGAAACGCTGCAACATGTTCGCGTGCGTGGCCTCTTTCCTTGTGGAGAGGGTGCTGGCTATGCAGGTGGCATCGTCTCTGCTGGCATCGATGGTGAACGATGTGCTGAGCGATGCGCTGCATTTCTTGCCGAATGACAAACGTGTTGACGGATTTTGTGGTGATAAAATAAGAAACGGACGTGTCCATTTGGTGACACGTCCGTTTACTGTATGGATAATCAAGTGTTTGATTTCGAGTTTCAGCGCATGGTTTATCTGTTGATAAACTTCTTGCCATTTTGTATCACAACACCCTTATACGACTTGCTCACACGCTGGCCAGCCAAGTTGTACATCGGTGCGTTGTCATTCAGGGCCTTGCTCTCTGCATTTAAATTGTCAATACCAGTCGTTGTATCGATGCTAATAATCGTAATCTGATAATTGCCTTTAAACATGCTGACAATACCTTT
>CAMQBP010000271.1 GCA_946999025.1 uncultured Prevotella sp.
GTGTCGGTGCGTGGCTTCGGCACACAGCACACGGGGGTGAGCTACGATGGCATCTTATTGAACAATAGTCAGAATGGCGAGATAGACCTCTCACACTATTCGTTGGATAATCTGGGCAGTCTGTCGTTGCTGGTAGGCGATAACGACCAGCTTTTCATTCCTGCGCGCAATGCCAGCGTACCCTCATTGTTGTTGCTGGAAACACGCTCCATGCTATTTGACGATGCTGCGCCGCACGTCACGTCACAGTTGCGTGTCGGCTCGTTTGGCTATGTGGGTCCGTTTGTTCGGTACGAGCAGAAGCTGTCTTCCCGCATGGCACTCTCGGCCCTGGGTGAATATGTGTATGCGGAGAACGACTATCCGTTCACCTTGCGTAACGTTTCAGTTGTAACTCGTGAGCGTCGCACCAACAGTAGGATGAATACTGGTCATGCTGAGCTGAATGCGTCGTGGCTTCCGGCATCCCATCATGAGTTGAAGGCGAAGGTGTATTATTACGACAACCGTCAGCAGTTGCCCGGCATAGTGAGGTATTATACCAACGAGAGTGATGAGACGTTGCACACGCAAAACTTCTTTGCGCAGGCGCAGTATGTGGTCACCAGCCTTCCCAAGTGGTCGTTCAAGTGGTTGGGAAAGTTCAATTGGTCATCGTCAAACTATCGCAATGGCAACTATCCGGATGGCGTGGTTGATGGGCATTACTGGCAGCGTGAGGCCTACACCTCGGCATGTGTCTTGTATGCTCCAAGCCGCCAATGGGCTTTCGATTATTCTGTTGATTACATCTTCAACAACCTCAACAGCTCTCGATTGTATGATGTGAAACCCTATCGCCAGGCACTGTTGCAAACGCTGTCGGCCACTTATCGTCAACAGCGTTTCAAGGTGTTGGCCCGCTTGTTGGGGTCGCTTTACTTCAATGGGGCCCGCAAAGGTGACGGATCCGATGACATGCGCCGCTTGTCACCCTCTGTTTCTCTGTCGTATCAGTTGCTCCACCAGCCTGCCATGTATCTGCGTGCCTCGTATAAAAACATCTTCAGGGTTCCGACGTTCAATGAAAACTACTTCTACCATTATGGCAGTAAGGATTTGAAACCCGAGTTGACCGATCAGTTGAATATTGGACTCACCTTCCTGCATGACCAGTCGCCTTGGCGGATAGAGGCCTCACTCGACGGTTATCTCAACCATGTGAAAGACAAGATCGTGGCTGTGCCGTACAATATGTTTGTGTGGAGCAATATCAATGTAGGTAAGGTGCGCATCCTTGGGCTGGATGCCATGCTTCGTGCGGCTTGTCAGTTGGTGCCGCAACATGTGTTGCGGTACACGGGCAGTTATGGCTTTCAGCGTGCAGCCAACCGAACACTGAAAACGTCTCCTTACTATAACAACCAAATAGCCTATATGCCCCTGCACTCTGGCAGTATGTCGTTGGCCTATGAGAATCCTTGGGTTAACCTTACCGTGCATGCCTCGGGCGTGAGCAGTAACTGGAGCAACAACGAACACCATGACCAGAGCAAGATTGGAGGCTACATGGAATGGGGCGTCATGGCTGCCCGAACGTTCAAGGTGTGGTGCCATTCTTTGGCTGTAAGGGCTGATGTCAAGAATATTTTTAACCGACAATACGAGATTGTGGCCGGCTATCCGATGCCCGGCATCCAATATCAAATAACAATGAATTATCAATTTTAAAAAAACAATGAAGATGAAAAAGTATTTATTAAGTTTTGCCGTGTTGTTGATGGGCATGGCCATGTTCACGTCATGTAGTGACGATGAAGAGGATGTAACGCCTGGTTCTACTCCCATGAAGATGAAAACCACAGGCATTTATGTCATTAATCAAGGTAACGAGTATGCCAAGATTTCCGGCAGCATCACGGGCATTTCCACCAAGAACTGGAACGCAACCCAAAACTTCTTTGAGCTTGCCAACGGCCGAAAGCTGGGCATGACGCCCAATGATGCCATTATTTATGGCAGCCGCATGTACATTGCGGTATCTGCAGAAGGCACGGTAGAAGTGGTAGACAAGAACACCATGAAGTCGGTGAAGCAAGTCAAGATTACCGACCTGCTGGGTAGTAAGGAAGGATATTACCCCCGCCATTTGGCAAGTGCCGATGGATGTGTGTATGTAACCACGTTTGGCGGTTATGTGGCAGCCATCGATACCGTATCATTGAGCTTGAAAAAGAAATACCAGGTAGGGTCTTATCCCGAAGGAATCACCGTGCGTGGTAATACGTTGTATGTGGCTAATTCTGACTGGGGAAGAGGAAAAGGCAACTTATCTGAAATCAATCTGACCAACGGCACCGTGGCATCCATCAACGATCCGCTGGTTGTCAACCCCTCGGGCATCAAGGCTGTTTCCAAAGGTTTGTTAGTTCTTGACTTCGGTAAGTATGATAAGACAGGCAATCAGCAAGGTGCCGGCGTCATTCGGTTCATGGATGGAAAGGCTAAAAAGGTTGCCGATGCCACCATGATGGCCGTCATGAGCGTGAGTGGTAAGCCACACCGCATCTACACCATCAATGCTCCGTACACCAAACCGGCTACACCTGTTACATACCAGGTGTACGACATGCATACGGGTAAGACCAGTACGTTTATCAAAGAAGGGGTAGACAGTCCGGCTGCAATAGCGGTTGATCCCGTTTCGGGTTATGTGTACATTACGTCTTACAAGAAGAGTCCAGAGACAGGCTTTGCTGATTATAGCACACCGGGCTATGTGAATATCTATGATGAGTCGGGTGTGTTGCTCAAAACATTACCCACCGGCGTTGGTCCAGGTGCCATTGTTTTTGACCATCATAACGTGATGCAGTAAGCTGAACGCTGTATCGTATACACTATAGTCTGTGAGCTTCATAGACGCAACATGCCACTTCGGTTGTAACACATCGGGGTGACATCTTTCAGTTCGCAGCTTTGGCGTCTTCATGCATGAAGGCTGTAAAAGTTAGCATGGACGACCCATCGGTCAATTATTTTGGCTATCTTTGCAGAAGATAGGCTTCGCCTCAACATAGAAAGTAAACTTTCTCTGTCTTCGGCTTGCGCAATCTTT
>CAMQBP010000272.1 GCA_946999025.1 uncultured Prevotella sp.
TTTCTATTTATTTTCATACCTTTGCGAGGTTTTGGGATGGGAAGGTGAATGACCTAAACGATACAGGGAGATGTCGATGGGACATCTCGAATGAGCAGAAAAGTAGCCTGACGGAAAATCCCAATTTGGATGAAATATTAGATGTTAGACAAGACAATAAGTATTATTTATTTTTTTTAGATGAACGTAATTACGAAAACAGTTCAATTGCCTGATGGCAGAACCATCAGCATTGAAACCGGGAAAGTTGCAAAACAGGCCGATGGCTCAGCGGTAGTTCGCTTGGGTAACACGGTGCTCCTCGCAACTGTTTGTGCAGCAAAGGATGCAGTTCCCGGAACAGATTTTATGCCTTTGCAAGTTGATTATCGCGAGCAGTACAGTGCCGCAGGTCGTTTTCCAGGTGGATTCACCAAGCGCGAAGGCAAGCCAAGTGATAATGAAATCTTAACTTCTCGATTGGTGGATCGTGCACTTCGTCCGCTTTTCCCGTCCAATTATCACGCCGAAGTGTATGTGCAAATCATGCTTCTTTCTGCCGATGGCGTAGATCAGCCCGATGCTTTAGCTGGGTTGGCAGCATCAGCAGCCATGGCATGTTCAGATATTCCTTTCGATTTCTATATCAGTGAGGTTCGTGTGGCACGCATCAATGGCGAATATGTCATCAACCCAACCACCGAACAGATGAAACAAGCCGACATGGACTTGATGGTAGGTGCCACCAAGGACAACATCATGATGGTGGAAGGCGAAATGAAAGAAGTGTCTGAGCTCGACCTGATTAATGCTTTGAAGGCTGCACACGAGGCCATCAAGCCTATGTGTACCGTTCAAGATGAGCTGAACAAGGAGTTGGGTAAGGATGTGAAGCGCGAGTATGACCACGAGGTGAACGATGAAGACTTGCGTGAAAAGATGAACAACGAGCTGTACCAGCCCGTGTATGACATCACCAAACAGGCTCTTCCTAAGCAGGAACGTCACGACGCTTTCGACAAAGTACTCACCGATTTCTTGGAAGAATACGATGCTGCTCACGCTGCTGATTTGACCGAAGAGGAACTGGAGGAGAAGCATGCAGAGGCTACACGCTACTATGACGACGTGTTGAAGAATGCCATGCGCCGTTGTGTTTTGGACGAAGGTAAGCGTTTGGACGGTCGTAAGACCGATGAGATTCGTCCTATCTGGTGCGAGGTTAGTCCGCTGCCAATGCCTCATGGAAGTGCAATCTTTACGCGTGGCGAAACGCAGTCGTTGTCAACTTGTACGTTAGGAACCAAACTTGACGAGAAAATGGTAGACGATGTCTTGGACAAGAGCTATCAACGTTTCTTGTTGCATTATAACTTCCCCCCATTCTCTACAGGTGAAGCCAAGGCTCAACGTGGCGTTGGTCGCCGCGAAATAGGCCATGGACACTTGGCATGGCGAGGCTTAAAGGGTCAATTACCTGATGACTTCCCCTACACAGTACGCTTGGTGAGCCAGATATTGGAAAGCAATGGCTCATCTTCCATGGCCACTGTTTGTGCCGGTACGCTGGCGTTGATGGATGCAGGTGTACCCATGAAGAAGCCTGTCAGTGGCATTGCCATGGGCTTAATCAAGAACCCAGGCGAAGATAAATATGCCGTTTTGAGCGATATCCTTGGTGATGAGGACCACTTGGGCGACATGGATTTCAAGACAACAGGTACGCGTGACGGATTGACCGCTACGCAGATGGACATCAAGTGCGATGGCTTGAGCTTTGAAATCTTGGAAAAAGCGTTGTTGCAGGCAAAGGCAGGGCGCGAACATATCTTGGACAAAATGCTCGAAACGATAGCTGAACCTCGTCCAGAGATGAAGCCTCAGGTGCCACGCATCGAAGCATTTGAGATACCAAAAGAGTTTATTGGAGCCGTCATCGGCCCTGGTGGAAAGATTATCCAGCAGATGCAGGAAGACACAGGGGCCATCATTACGATTGATGAGGTTGACAATGTGGGTAAAATACAAGTGAGTGCGCCCAACAAGGAGTCTATTGATGCGGCCATTAACAAAATCAAATCCATCGTTGCCATCCCTGAAGTAGGCGAGATATATGAAGGAACAGTACGCTCTATCATGCCATACGGCTGCTTTGTAGAGATACTTCCGGGCAAAGACGGCTTGTTGCATATCTCTGAAATAGATTGGAAACGCCTCGAAACTGTTGAGGATGCCGGCATTCATGAGGGTGACAAGATTAGGGTGAAGTTGTTGGAAATCGATCCAAAGACGGGCAAGTACAAGCTCTCTCGCCGTGTGTTGTTAGAAAAACCCGAAGGCTATGTAGAGCGCGAACGCCGTCCTCGCCGCGAGAATGGTGGTGAGCGTCGTCCACGTCGTGATGACAATCGTGAGGGACGTCGTCATTATGAGAATAGTGATCGTGAACCACGTCGTTTTGAACATCGCAACGAAGGCTCTAATCGTGCTTATAACAACGAGTCCAACGAGTTTAACGATACGTTTGATGCAGAGTAAGAATCAAATTTTAATCGTGCGCATCAAGCATTGATCATTGATAGTCCCAACGATTTGGGACGCATAAATAAGGGGTGAATGGCAAGCATGCTGTTCACCCCTTTTTAGCTTTATAGGGTCGAATGGATATTGACAAGGTGGGATTTACTTGATTCGTTCGTTCTGTAAGAAGTCTTCGTAATGGTCTTGATAGCCATTGAAAACATTGATGTCTACATCTCCTTTGATTCCGTTTACTCGCCCGTCAGGGCTCAGTTGCCATATCACCAGGTGTACATCAGGCTTGTATTCGCCATAACGAGCAATCCACACGTTGTAGTTTTCCATGAGGTCGGGTGCCTCGGGCAAATACTTGTTCACAAACGTCTGACTGATGTATAATATCGGTTTAACGCCCACGCGCCTCTCTACAGCTTGAAGCCACGCTCTCACTTCGGTGAACAAGACCTTGGTGCCACCCATCCTTTTGATTTGACTGGGGAAGGGTTCAACGTCGAGAACAGGTGGAAAATCGCCTTTTTCAAAGCGAGTGTGCCGTATGAAATAGGCTGCTTGCGCCTTACCACT